>JAYVDU010000399.1:0-11562 GCA_043749245.1 Bacteroidota bacterium
TTTTGCGGAATTACTTTAAAATACCGTGCGCTCAAAATTAATATAACCTTTGTAGGTTATTGATTTTATTAAATTTTTAATAAAATGAGCGAACCCTAAGTAAAACTTAAATCGTAATTTTCAAACCATCGTAAGCCAATTCGATAAACGACGGTAGTTCTTTTGAAACTTCATTATGCAAACCTAATTGATGCGAAATGTGTGTTAAATAAGCCTTTTCAGGCTTAAGCTCTATCATTAAATCAATGGCTTGCTGAAGTGTAAAATGAGACACATGCTCTTCTCTTCTTAATGCATTGACAACAATTATTTTTGATCCTTTAATTTTTTCTTTTTCAGATTCGGAAATAAAGTTAGCATCGGTGATGTAAGTGAAATCCTTTATTCTAAAAGATTTGACAGGCATTTTAAAATGCATGGCATCAATTGGCAATAAGGTAATATCCTTCACCGAAAAGGGTTTATCATCAATCGTATATAAATCAATTTCAGGAATACCGGGATATTTTTCGTCTGAAAAAATATAGGCAAATTCTCGTTTCAAAGCCTGCTGCACGCGTTCGGTAGCATACACAGGCATTCGCATTTTATTGAAGAAATTAAATGATTTGACTTCATCTAATCCTGCTATATGATCTTTGTGTTCATGCGTAAATACAACGGCATCCAGCGTTTTTAATTTTTCGCGTAAAATCTGGTATCTAAAATCCGGGCCTGAATCAATCACAACTTTTGCCACATCACTTTCTATCAATATAGAGGAACGAAGGCGTTTGTCTTTCGTATCATTAGAACGACAAACCTCGCAATCGCAAGCAATAATGGGAACTCCCTGAGATGTACCTGTGCCTAAAAAGGTAACTGTCATGCTATTGATTAATGAATAATTTTTGTAATAAAATCAGGAAACAATTCAGGTTTTAAAATACCTGTAAACACAATCCCAAAAATAGCTCCCCAAAAATGCGCCTCATGCCCCACTCTATCTACGGATTCGCTGCCTGTTTTTCGTTTACTTAAATAAAACGTAACTCCTAAAAATAAAATACCAAATATCCAAGCAGGCATCGGAATAAAAAAGAATCCTAGCTGAGTTGTTGGAGCCACTAAAATAAAACTAAATACCAAGGCGTTAATAGCGCCACTTGCCCCTAGCGACATATAATTTGAGTTATCTTTATTTTTAAAATACTCGGAAATAGTAGATGCATATATGCCTCCCGTGTACAGTAAAATATAATACAAGCTACCTAATTTATGATTGGGTTCCAACTCAGTACCTGCAAGCATAGGGTAAATAACATCTTCGATGATAGGTCCAAACATCCATAACGCATACATATTAAACGCTAAATGTAAATAATCGCCATGCAAAAAAGCATGAGATAAAAAACGGTAGTGTTGTTTGTAGCGCTTAATGGAATAAGGATGAAATAAATATTTAAACTTTATATCTTGATTATTCATCGCATAAACAGAAAATCCGATGGTTAATATTAAGAGGCCGATGGTTATCAAATCTTCAGTTTTTTATGTGTGTTAATTTATTTAAGTGAATTGTTTAACTCTTCTACAGAAGACGAAAAATTAAAAGCATCATTTAATACGAAATAATTATTTTTATCTACACAACGTGAATGTGCTTCTTTAGCTAATGTTAAGCGGGTTTCTTCAAAACTAAATAATAGCATAATCTCTTTAATTTGAGCTGCTGTTAAGCAATTAGAACTAATCACTTGCTTAGCCGTTGATAATTTAGTTTCGTCAAAAGATTGTTTGGATATCGTACTTTTAGCAGCAGAAAAATTACTAGAAGACATCGCATAATTACCATTACAGTTACTGTTGTTTTGTTGCTGATTGTTATTATAATTAGTATTATTTGTATTTGTGTTATTATTATTAAAAGTATTGGTAGATGTAGTAGAACTATAAGATGTTGTAGTTGTCATGGTTGTTTCGTTATATACAGGTTCGTTCACATTAACATTCATATTGATGCCAACTCCCATTCCGTTGGGTCCTACTGATACATTAGTGTTATTACCGTTAGTGGTAGTGGTTGTTACTTGTTGAGTTACTATTGTCGTACCAATTTGGGGCATAGGCGTTGTGTTATAATTATACTCTATCACTTGTGGATTTGGCGGCATTGCCTGAGTAATAGGCACACCGCTGAAATAGCGTAATACATTTTGAGCTTTTGAATTTCTTTTTATTTTATAGGTAACTTCTAAATTAGCATTATCAGCTACATCGACTACATATAAATTTTTCTTATCAATAGATGGGTGGGTTTTATCTTCGAAAATAATAATGGCTGAATAAAAAGGTTGGTTTAATCCCATCACTCTCACATTTGTTTGAGCTAAGTCGTTTTGACGAATCCCATTAAGAACTAAATAAAATTTATAGCCATCTTCGGAAAAGACAACTAAGTTAGATCCTGATTGAGCAAATACAACAATAGTTACAAGGCATAATGCTATGGTTGATATCAGTTTTTTCATAGTTTTAATCAATAATAATTGATTACGAATATACAAATCAAAAGGTTAAATAACCTGACTATAGTAAATATTTAGTGAACCGATTTTCATTCTATCTTTTTCCTTAGATGAAAAAGAAACAAAAATCAAGTCAAAAATATGCTCTACGCTCCTCTCGGAATTCTACGGATTTCACGCTCCGCTAAATCCTTGAATTCTCGATTCACCGCTACTCTGCCCGCATTTTTGACAACCCTACGCTCTTGTTTTATTCGACTTTTTCTTAAAGCATAATCTATTTTTTCATTAGAAATGTTTTAAATAGTAACTATTTTTTAAAGTCTATCCTCACTAAATTTTTAGTATAGTCAATTAATAACCTAATTAATTAAGGTATTGAAAATAGAATATGACTAAATCCCTTTCAAACTCCAGGCATTAGGCTTGTCATCGAATAATACCTTGGTTTTAGCCCAAACTCCTTTAAATAAATCGGAGTGACGGTATTGCTCAATATAATCGGTGTTTTGCCAAATACTAAACGTAAAAAAAACGCAAGGATTATTTACGTCTTGTAACAATTCTACATGGGAACAACCTTCTACAGCTACTATCAATTCTTTATTTGAATTAAATATCGTTTTAAATTCCTGAATATGTTCAGGTTTAAAAGTCATTTTCACAAAACGTTTAATCATAAATATCTATTATTATTCTATCAATTTTATACTTATTTAATACATTTTTATTAAATACTAATTTCGTTGCTGCTTGCCCTAAACAAGCTATTTCCAACAAATCCATGGTATTGAAAAAACCAACAACATCACCTATTTTCACATCATCGTAGGTATTATGTATTTTTTCTATTTTACCAGAAGGCAACTGTAATAAAAATCGTTTTTTACCAACTGTTTTTTCAAACTCTTGTTTAGTAATACTAGTAATCAAGTTTCCAAAATCATCTTCGTACAATACCATGCCTTGTAAATTACTGGGTGTAGAGAAACTCTCGAAAGCATATATTTTACAGTAATCTTCGGTTAGTGAACTAAATTCTTCAAGCGGTGTGTTATTCAAAATATGATTGGCAACTTCTGTAAACACATCTCTCAAATAGAAAGGATGTTGCCTTTCGTTATCAAACATTAATTGAAATACGGGTTCGTTAAATTCTTTATCAATCAACGTTAATACCCCATTATCAGGGCAAACAATGTATTGATTTTTAATTTTAGTCAGCAAGTAGCGCATATTATCAACTGAAAGATTTGTAATTGTATCAGTTGAATTTAAAAACTTAACAGCGAATAAGTGAATGGTGTTTTCGGGAAAGAAGGGTAACGCACTTCTCAGTGCGAAGGCACCTTCGCTATGCGCGTGAGGCCTTATACTACAGGCTAAATCAACAATATGCGCGGTTGGTTGTTTAGAATACAAAATGCCTTTTACCATTGCCAAGTATGGGTCGCGATAGCCCAAATCAGTTGTAATAGTTATTATTGACATATTGAAAACTTTTTAAATCTTACTCAAATGTAAATAATATATTAGGCTTAGATTTACTTAACAAACGAATTGATTAACACGATTATTAACAAAACAAAAGCGCTTCACAAAGCATCTCATTAAATGATAGAAAAAATAATTAGCATAGATAGCGTAGAACCTGTTGAGATATATGGCGTAAACGACGTGAAAATCAATGTGATAAAAAAATATTTTCCGAAATTAAAAATAGTAGCTAGAGGATACTCTATTAAGGTTATTGGGGAAGAAAATGAAATTAGCAATTTTGAGAAGAAGTTAAATATGATGATAGATTACTATCATAAAAATGGCTTGCTAACAGATACGGTTATTGAACGGTTATTAGGACAAACAGGAGATAATTTACTTCATGCTAAAGAAGAGGCTACGGGTTCGGATATTATTTTATTTGGTAACAGTGGTTTAGTGATTAAAGCACGAACCGACAATCAACGAAAAATGATGCTGGCGGTTAATACAAATGATATGGTATTTGCTGTTGGTCCGGCGGGTACTGGCAAAACCTACACCGCAGTAGCTTTAGCAGTAAGAGCTTTAAAAAATAAAGAAGTGAAAAGGATTATCTTAACTCGTCCTGCGGTAGAAGCTGGAGAGAACTTAGGCTTTTTACCGGGTGATTTAAAAGAAAAATTAGATCCTTACATGCAACCTTTGTATGATGCCTTGTATGATATGATCCCTGTTGATAAACTCAATCAATTGATAGAAGCGAAGATTATACAAATTGCACCGCTTGCTTTTATGCGTGGGCGAACACTCGATAACGCTTTTGTTATTTTAGATGAAGCTCAAAATACGACTGAAAGTCAAATGAAAATGTTTTTGACACGGATGGGTGCTAATGCCAAATTTATTATCAATGGCGATATGACGCAAATTGATTTGCCTCGCAATCAAACATCGGGTTTAGCGCAAGCTGTGCGTCTATTAAAGAAAACCGAAGGTATTGAGATTATAGAACTAACAACACTTGATGTCATCAGGCATCGACTTGTAAAAGCAATTATTGAGAAATACGAAGGGGACGCTATTAAGAAATAGACTAAAGGGAGTGAAGGGACAAAAGGGAGTGAAGAGATTTAATGGACAATCACATAAACTAAAATATGACACTAACAGAATCTCAACAACAGGTAGACAATTGGATTAAGCAATATGGTGTGCGTTATTTTAGTGAGCTCACTAATATGGCTATGCTTACTGAAGAAGTAGGCGAAGTAGCACGTATCATTGCGCGCCGTTATGGGGAACAAAGCGAAAAGGAATCGGATAAGAACAAAGACTTAGGAGATGAAATGGCTGACGTGTTATTTGTATTGATTTGTTTAGCCAACCAAACAGGTATCAATTTAGAAGAAGCTTTGAAAAAGAATTTAGATAAAAAAACAAAAAGAGATTCGGAACGACATATCAATAACGAGAAATTAAAATAATTTATGACCACAAAAAAAATCATTTGTCTATTAGTATCCATTCTTAGTATTAATAGTGTTATTGGTCAAGAGCGAGAGTTTAACCCTCCTATTTCTAAAAAAATTCCGAGTCAGTATATTGTCCACAACGATACGGTTATTGATAATTATTATTGGATGCGCGATAAAAATTCGCCTGAAGTAATTAATCACTTATACGCCGAAAACGCCTATGCCGACAATACCATGAAGCAAAGCAGCTTTTTACAAAAAGTGTTGTATGAAGAATTTAAAAGCCGTCGTAAAGAAACCAATGTTAGTCGCCCTGTAAAACGACATGGTTATTGGTATTACAACAAAACAGAAAAAGGGAAAGAGTATGCTGTAAATTATAGAAAAAAAGATACCACAGGCGCAACAGAAGTTATTATTTTGGATATGAACCAAATTGCCAAGGATATGCCTTATGCAACGGTATCGGGCTACAACATAAGTCCTAACCAACAATGGTTATATTATGGTATAGATAGTAAAGGCAATAATGTGATGACCTATTACCTTAAAAACATTGACAACGATAGCGTTTATATTAAAGAAAAATTAGAAAACGTATTAGGCTTAGTTTGGGCAGAGGATAATAAAACCGTGTATTACACAAAGCCCGAAGATCAAACGCTTCGATCGTACCGTGTTTACAGGCATAGTATTGGCAGGACTATTGCCGAAGATGAATTAGTGATGGAAGAATTAGATAAAACATTTCGGATTTCGGTAATAAAATCTTCATCTAAAAAATATTTCTTTTTTAATATTACCAAAACAAAAACCGACGAAGTGTGGTATATGCCCAGCGATGGCAGTGCTACAAAACCCTTACTATTATTTAAACGAGAGCAGGGTGTAAAATACACACTCGATCATTTGGAAGGTGATGAGTTTACGGTTACCACAAATTTGAATGCAATTAACCTTCGCTTATGCAAAACTAAAATCAATCAACCTACACCAAATTTTTGGAAAGATATGATTGCACACCGGTCACAGGTATTGCTTGAAGGTGTTGATTTTACTAAAGATTTTATGATAGTAACAGAAAAGGAAAATGCTCAAAAACGCATACGGATTGTAAATTTAAAAACCAACGAGAGCACTATTTTAAATACAGGATTAGACCTTTATGAAATTAATGCAGGCTTTGAAGATTATGATTATTATAAAACTGATGCCATTAATTACTCATTTTCTAATATGGCAAATTCTTCAAAAAGTTTGCAATACAACCTTTACACAAAAGATAAAAAAATAATACAAGAGGATACTATCTTAGGAAATTTTAATGCTACCAATTACGAAACCAAACGCATATACACCACAGCGCGCGATGGTGCGCAAGTGCCTATAACGTTAGTATATAAAAAAGGATTGGTATTAAACGGAAAAAATCCGTGTCTATTGTATAGTTATGGTTCTTACGGAAGCCCTAATAGTGCAGGGTTTTCTGCATTAAATATCAGTTATTTGGATAGAGGTTTTGTATACGCCTTAGCACATATTAGAGGCAGTAACGATTTGGGAATGAATTGGTATGAAGACGGAAAAATGCTTCACAAAAAAAACACCTTTTATGATTTTATTGATTGTGCCGAGTATTTAATTTCACAACAATACACCAATCCTTCCAAATTAGCTATCAATGGCGGTAGCGCAGGTGGCTTATTAATGGGTGCTGTTACTAATATGCGTCCTGATTTATTTAAATCCGTAGTTGCCAATGTGCCTTTTGTAGATGTAATCAATACCATGTTAGATGAAAGCATTCCTTTAACCACGTTTGAATTTGAAGAATGGGGGAATCCAAAAATCAAAGAGTATTACTCATACATGAAATCTTATTCGCCTTATGATAATGTAGGGCGAAAAAATTATCCTGATATCCTTGCTACATCGGGCTATAACGATGCACAAGTTGCTTATTGGGAACCCGCTAAATGGGTTGCCAAATTGCGCGAACTAAAAACAGATACCAATCTCATATTATTTAAAATAAACATGGATGGCGGGCATGGCGGTGCATCAGGGCGATATGGCTCTTTAAAAGAAGCAGCATTTAATATGGCTTTTATGATGCGTAGTTTAGGCATTAAAGAAAATTACATTACCGTAAAAGGAAAAATTGTGGATGAATACGGAGCTACCATTCCCTTTGTAAATGTATATGTAGAAGGTACCAATAATGCCACAACCGCAAATGCTGATGGAGAGTTTGGATTGAACGTGAAAGAAGGAAGTAATTTAGAATTAAGCTTCCAAACGTTAGGTTATAAAAAACACAAAGAAAAATTAGACATCAATACTCAAACTTCTGATTTAACCATTAAAATCAGAAAATATGCAATTGCAAGAAGTGTTAGTGAAAGCTAATGCCAAAGACCCTGCTTTTGCTATCATGCGCGAGGCTATCAAACGCCGAAAAAACAATATGGATAAAGTACACTCTTTTTCAGCGGATATTTATATGAGAAGTAATGTGAAATTATTAAAGCTTCCTAAAAAGCTACCATTCTTTATAAATAAAAAAGATTTGCCCGATAGTAATAATTTAGGCTTAATGTATTTATCCGAATCGGTGGCTAAGTATTATACGCAAAAACCAGATTATAAAAAAGAAGAAATGATTGCCAGTAAAGTAGCAGGACAAAAAGCGGGTTTTAGCTGGAACCGGGTGGAAGATGTATTCATTAATTTTTATGAACCATCTATTAAACTTGAAGGATACTCCGAACGCCCTTTTATATCGCCTTTAGCAACGGGTTCGCTACTAAGCTATAAATACAAATACTTAGGTACTTTTTATGTGGACAGTAAACCCATTCATAAAATACAAATTATTCCACGCCGCAAAGGCGATCCTTTATTTCATGGCGAACTCTATATTAATGAAGGAGATAATTATCAGCTTTATTCGAGCGATTTATTTATTACCAAAGATGCGCAGATTGATTTTGTAGATACCGTGCATATTAAACAAGAAATGATAAAAGTACAGGATAGTATTTGGGTTCCATTACAAATGCAAATATCCAGTCATATCAAAGTGTTTGGTATTTCTGCAAGTGACATCAGTACAGCTTCTATCACTAATTATCAGGTAAACAGAAGTTTCCCGAAACGCTTCTTTAGCAACGAAGTATTTAAAATAGAAGATCAAGCCAATAAAAAAGACACCTCGTTTTGGGTAACAACTCGTCCTGCTATTTTATCTTTAGAAGAATTGAAATATTACCACAAAGGCGACAGCATCCAAAAACGTATGGATAGCAAGGAGTACAAAGATTCGGTATCGAAAGCAACTAGCAAATGGCGCTTTGGAATTAATGGCTTAAGTAAACGAAATGACATCAAAGAATATTCATTTAATACCAATCCCTTATACGACATGGTAAACTACAATACCGTTGAAGGGGTGAATGCTACGTTGAAAGCTCTCTATTATAAGTATAGTAAGGAAACACGCCAAGTAAAGGGACTTGCTGCCCAAGCTCATTATGGTTTTGATAATTATAAATGGAGTGGAGCTATTTCTGGTTTCAATTTATTTAACCCAAAACACGGGCAACGCATCGCTTTTTCTGTAGGACGTTATATAGAGCAATTTAATGCGCATCAGCCAATTTCACCAATATTTAATACAGCTTATACCCTATTCGATAAAAGCAACTATATGAAATTGTATCAAAAAGATATGATAGAACTAAAATACAGACAAGAATTAATGAATGGATTGTACGGCAATATAGAAGCGTCTTACCAAAGCAGAGAGGCCTTGCTCAATCATAGTTATTATTATTTTGCAGGAGGAAAACATAAACATTTCACATCTAATAATCCTACAACTAATGATGGTGCTTATAGCCAAACACCTTCGTTTGAGCCTGATCAGGTATTGCAATTTAAGGTCGGTTTTAAATTTATTCCTTTTGCTAAGTATGAAACCTATCCAACGTTTAAACGACTATTAGCAACTAAATGGCCTGAAATTTCAGCCGTATATAAAAAAGGAATCTCAACTAACAGTTCATTGTTTAATTATGATTACTTAGAAGTAGGTATTGGCAAAGACATTAATTTAAGAGCTATTGGTGAGTTTAAGTTTGATATATTAGCCGGAGCATTTTTTAATAATGCCAATATGAATTTTATTGATTACAAACATTTCAATGGCAATCAAACCTTGTTTTTAACCAATCCTCCAAATACGGAAATAGCAGGTGTTACCACACGAACACCTATTTCGGAGTTTCATGCCTTAAACTATTACCAATACAGCACAAATACTAAATATATAGAGTACCATGTGGCTCACAATTTCAGAGGATTCTTTATCGGGAAAATTCCCTTGCTTAGAAAAACCAAATTCTATGAAGTGGCAGGTATCAATGGATTGTTAACCGAAACAGGAAGCTATAACGAAGTGTATGTTGGATTTGATAAAATATTACAAATACTACGCTTTGATGTGGGGACGGCTATTAATGGAAATGCGAAGGTTAATTTATTTTATAGAATTGGATTAAGATTGAGTTTTTAAATACTTTATAATAAACGAAATAGATCATACCTTTAGAAAATATCGAATAGAACAAGAGCTTTGGCCCGTCAAAAATGCGAGCAAAGTTGAAGTGAATCGAGAATTCAAGGATTTAGCGGTAGCGTAAAATCCGTAGAATTCCGTGAGGAGCGTTGAGCATATTTTTGACTTGATTTTTTGTTTCTTTTTGATCTAAGCAAAAAGAAAATAAATAATAAAATATCAGCTATGAAATCTTTATACACATATCTACTCCTCTTAATCATCGCTCAGCAAGCCTTGGCACAAAATAATTTAATAGGTGTAGATGATGCTACAAAAGACATTGGCGTTCAAGATGCTATCTATAAAGTAAAAGCGGACTACATCATCACCAATCATCAAGCTAAAAATTTATACTTATTAAGAGCGGATGCCGAAAAGGGAGTAACAATCCATACATCCAAAAAAACGTTGAAGCCTAATGATACAGCCTTAATCGTTGTTGAATTTATTCCTAAAAATACAGGGAAGTTTAACGAAACCATTAATTTAATAACAAGTGCTGATGGCTTACCTTTTAAAATGAGTCTTTCAGGTAATATCAA
Source organism: Bacteroidota bacterium (assembly GCA_043749245.1). Taxonomy (GTDB): domain Bacteria; phylum Bacteroidota; class Bacteroidia; order B-17B0; family Aurantibacillaceae; genus UBA4416. The sequence continues at coordinate 10,628 of JAYVDU010000399.1, forward strand.
ATCTATTAAAACAGATGATAAAACTGCTTGTTTTTATTTTAAGAAACCGAACACGGCGGGTGTCAAAACAATAGAACCCATCGTTGTGGTTGAAAATAATAAGCCAAGAGATAACAGTAATAAAATTCCTGATATCAGCTCGGAATACCCTACTCATACAGCAACTATTACAACAACCAAAACTACAACAGTTGTAACGCATGTTGAAAAGCCCATTGCAGCAACTGAAACAAAGACGATCGAAAAACCAAAAGATCATACGTTGCTTGACGAAACTTTATACAAACCAAACAATATTATTTTTTTAGTAGATGTATCGAGCTCTATGAGTGATACTTCTAAATTAAAAGTCATGCAAAATGCTTTGCACTATTTAATTTCGGCCTTGCGCCCTACTGATAAAATTTCCTTTATTACATACGCCGATACCGTAAAACTATTGCGCGACGGCGTTAGTGGAAATAATAAAGAAGATTTGAATGCAGTAGTAAATAAATTAAAAGCCCGTGGAGGCACCAAAGGCAAGAAAGCCATTTTATATGGCTTAGATTTGGCGCTCAAAAATTACATACCAGATGGCAATAATCAACTCTTATTAGCCACCGATGGTAAATTTCGGTTTTATAGCGAAGACCAGCAAACCTATTCACAAAAACGAGGCGATAAACTGATTAAGCTAACAACCATTGCTTTTGGTAATGATAAGGATGCTATCAAAAATTTAAAAGAAATAGCTGAGATTGGAAATGGTAATTTTATTCATATTAAAAACAGACACAAGGCTCAGGAGCAATTACTCAATGAAATAAAAGAGAACAGTTTAATTCAGTAATCGTGCTTTACTTATAGGTTAAACACAACTCTGTATCATTTATTATCACTACTAACCGACTAAGTTTTTCGAAAAATGGCATTGCTCAATAATACTAAAGGTT
>JAYVDU010000400.1:0-3595 GCA_043749245.1 Bacteroidota bacterium
ATTCAAATTAAAAAACACGGGGAAATTTCATTACGCTTATGCCGAAAAAATTGGCAAGCCTATCATAGAACAATTATTAAAACAAACTGATTTAGTAAGTTACACAGGTGCTATGTACCGTAAATGCGAAGTAATAGAAGAAATTGATATTTTAATTGGAGACGAATCCATCGATACTGATGAATTTATTTCAGAACAAATTCCTATTAATTTCATTCAGGTAAATCCTACTATTTTTTACAGAACATTAGTAGAAACCTCTTCTACAAAAGAGCACCTAGAAGGCATTCATTTTTCGGAACTAAAAACAAAATTATATAAAAATGAAGAAGAAGTATACGTTAGTCTAAATACGCAATATTGCGAGCCTGAATTACGAGAAGGATTATTTGAATTAGAAAAAGCAAAAACACATACTTTACCTAAACTCATTGAATTAGCTGATTTAAAAGGCATTTTACACAATCACTCTACCTATAGTGATGGTATGAATACTTTAGAAGAAATGGCCACGTATTGTAAGCAACTTGGTTACGAATATTTAGGAATTTGCGATCACTCCCAAACCGCAAGCTATGCCGGAGGTTTAAAGGTAGAGCAAGTATTATTGCAACAGGATGAAATAAAAAAACTCAATCTTCAATTAGCACCATTTAAAATATTTAAAGGAGTTGAAAGTGATATATTAGGTAACGGAAATTTAGATTACGAAGAAGATATTCTCAAAACCTTTGATTTTATTGTAGCTTCCGTTCACGCCAATTTAAAAATGGATGAAGAAAAAGCAACGAATCGCTTATTAAAAGCAATAGAAAATCCATACACCACCATTCTTGGTCATCCAACTGGTAGGTTATTACTAGGAAGACCAGGTTATCCCATTGATCACAAAAAAATAATTGATGCTTGTGCGGCTAATAAAGTTGTCATCGAATTAAATGCTCATCCCTACCGCTTAGATATTGACTGGCGTTGGATACCGTATTGTTTAGAAAAAGGCGTGATGATTTCCATCAATCCGGATGCGCATCAATTAAAGGGTTACCTCGATATGAATTATGGCATTAACGTGGCTCGTAAAGGTTTACTAACAAAAGAAGAGTGCTTTAATTCGAAAAGCTTAAATGAAATTGAACAGTATTTTAATAAAAGAAATAAATAACTCTTTACACATACTTCAATAAAAAAGAGGCTGTCTAAAAACTTAATTTTACGGTCATCCTGAACTTGTTTCAGGATCTCAAACCCAGTAAAATCAATCCATCTCGAGATGCTGAAATAAATTCAAATTGACGATTCGGAATTTTTTAGACAGCCTCTTTGAGTATAATTCATAAATTTTTGATTAATCAAAAAAACCAAAGAAAAACATAACTGCAGCTTCTTCCTTATCTACGCCATTTGCCGAACCTATAATACTTCCGTCTTTTCTAACATCACCATTACTTTCTATTTTTCCCTTAATGCTTCCGTTTACTCTTACATCACCATTAGATTCTACTTTACCAACAATAGACCCGTCTTTTCTGATGTCTCCGTTAGATTCAATTTTACCTTTGATGCTTCCGTTTACCCTTATATCACCGTTAGATTCGAACTTTCCTTTTATACTTCCGTTGATACGAATATCTCCATTTGATTCTATTTTACCAAAAACAGAACCACTTTTTCTTAGATCTTGTGCTGAAGCTGAATGAACATTCAAACAAATAACAGAAGCAATTAATAATTGTGTGATTTTCATAGATTGATTTTATTAAATTTACTAATCGTTTGGCTTTTCGTTTACGCCCCAATTTTAAATGTGCCTAGCTCACAATAGTTACATAAATATAAATATAATCTCATCAAATAACGATACTATCATTAAATGATTTTCGAAGACTTAAAACAAAACAAACACTGCCCTGATTCAACCTTTGATAAGATATATCCTAAAACCTATCTAGAACACTCTGCGCGTCATTTCACTCCTGTGAAAATAGCTATTAAAGCTGCCAAACTACTCGTAGATAGTCCTTCAGATAAGATATTAGACATAGGGTCAGGCGTTGGAAAATTTTGCTGCATTGGCTCAACTGTAACTGACGCTCATTTTTATGGGATTGAAAAACGAAAAACACTTATTAATTTATCAAACAAAATAAAACGACAGTACAAATTAAAAAATGCTCATTTTATTAATAACGATTTTACGCAAATCGATTTTAAAAAATTTAATGGTATTTATTTTTTTAATTCATTTCATGAAAATTTTGACGAAAGTTGTGTATTAGACGAAACATCTAAAGTCTCGTTAAGTGTTTATAAAAAATACCATGATGATTTAATATTAAAACTAAACGAGTGCGTAAAAGGCACAAGACTAGTAACGTTTCACACATTCAAAAATAAAATTCCTTCCACTTATCAATTTATTGATATGAATGATACAGGACTCTTAAAGTTTTATATAAAAAAATAAATATTCTTTATTAAATTTTATAAACTATTTAATGGTTAATAATTTATATAATAAAACGAAACTTTAATTTAAGAGGCACGTACAAATAAACAACTCTAAACTTAATCCTACTCGATACCCTAGTTATCAATAGCGTAAATAGGGCTGGTAAATAAGCTTAATCATACTCTGTAAATCTTTATTAAAAAATTAAAATCAATTTAAAAAAATGAAACAAATTAACCTATTAAATATTTTACATTATGAAAACTTTAAAATTAATTCCAACATTGTTGGCTATCACCATTCAGGCAATGGTAGTTGGCCAAACACACAACCGCCAACTTAATAAAATTAGACCAGACATCATGGGGGTTAAAGAAATTATTAAATTACAACCCGCTGAACATAATGAAGAACGTCTTAATAATATTACTAATCAATCGTATAATGAAAATTCTACTCTTGCAAATATTATATTATTGAACAAAATAGAAGCTTCAAAATTATCTGCAACTATTACTTACTCAAAATTCGATCAAAATAAATTAATAATTTCTAAATTATTAGATAAAACTCCAAGTACTTCATCCACTTACACAACTAGTGAAGTAAAAAATGCAGAAGCAGAGTACTTTATGAAAAACGCCATAGAAATGCGTGAAGAAGCGGATGCACAATTTACGATTCCCGCAAGATTCGCTAATATCAGCAATGCTGAAGAAAAAGAAGCGTTAGCGCTCGGTAAACAACAAGAAATTTTTACCGTGTTTGAAATTTATAATTCAAGTTTACTAAAAGAGATTCAAGACAATATATATGCTAATGCTACTAATACAAGTGAATTAGCAAAGAAATCAAGTAATGAATTGATTTTACCAAATACTTATCTTCAATTTAAAGAAATAGAATACGACTTAAAACAAGCCAATGATATGCGAGAAACCGTTGAGCTATTAAAAAATGCTTCTACAAATGCGAGTAGTAATGAAAAAAGAGAAATGATAAAAGAGGCTTTGGTTTTAGAAAATGATTATAAAACTAAGCAAATTACAGCATCAAATTTATATGCCACGTTTGTATATGATAATTTTTCTAAAAACAGATTGGTTATTAATTCATTAATAGAAAACTTAATTTCTAAACCAGAAT
>JAYVDU010000401.1:0-3593 GCA_043749245.1 Bacteroidota bacterium
ATAACGATCAATGACATTGTCGCGACCTATACAATGGCTACAATCAATAAATGTATATTTAGAAGATGAAGAATCGTTTTTTTCCGCTTTTCTGTTGCAATCACCCCAATCAAAATCATGGCTCTCTCCCAATACTAAGCTATAATAAACGCCATCCATTTTTTCATTTAACTGTTTAATTTTAGCACACACAGCATCTAATTTTATTAAATATTGACGTTTTAATAAAAGGAACTCCTTTATTTTTTCACTACACCTTTGGAATTTTGAAGTATCATCTACACTATTCTGTTTTACTAAATTTTCACGATATTCTTTTATGTTCTTTAGATATAAATGATTTTTAGGGGATTGACTAAAAACCTCACACACAACCATTAATAATCCTATTATGAAAGATATAATTTTAGCCATTTTATTTTTGTAAAATCTCTTTTGCTCTATCACAATAAAAACCCTTATTGACCACAATCCTTTGTAATTGAGCTTTTGCAAGCTCTGTTTGATTTGTTTTTAACAAACACAACGCCTCATAAAACTCCGACTCTTGATGAAAAATATTAATGGCATTGTCTAGGTTTTTATTAAAAAACGATTGCGCCAACGTATATTTCCCTAATTGATAATAACACAAACCCAAGTAAAATTGAGCATTCGCATCATCTTTATTATAATCATACAGCAAATTAAGTTCTTCTATACAGTCTGTGTAGTCTTTGCTATCAAACAACCGCATGGCTCGTTGAATAATTTTATGTGCAAAATAAGCCGAATTTTTACTCAAGATAGCACGTTCTATATTTGAACTATTTTCGTACTGTGCCGAAACACCGGTGTTTATAGCTAAATTAATGCCTTCATTACGTTTAAAATAATACAATCTATAGTTCGTTACTTTCATGTTGTTTATAAAAACGACTGGCGCATTTGGAATAAATTGCAAAATCAATTCTTGATTATCCTCTGTTTCCAAAGCATCTAACGATCCTTTTTTTGTAGGAAGCATTTCTGGAATTTCCTCTGATTTCTCAACATTAGTGGTGTTTTCATTAACAGTGAAATGTTCTTTTTCATTCACCTTTTCTTTATTGGAAAGTATTGGAAAAACAGTGTCTTCGGCATTAATAACTCCATTCGTTTTATGCGCACTTAATGGCTCCTCCTGCAATTGCTGATATACTGAAGGATGAATTTTGTTTTTCTGAAAAATTACAAAAAACACAGAAACACCTATTAACAACCCACACAATACAGAAATAAACACGGTATTAAATTGGTTTCCATTTGGTTTAGATTTTGAATCAATCAAACGGTGCAGTTTATCTATATCTACCTGATTTACAGCAAATTGCTCGAAAGCAACAGAGGTTAAATAACTTAAATCATCTTGTTGCATTTTTTTTTCAAATGCATGTTTTTCGGCATTTGACAAGGAGTTTTGCTTATTTATGTCGTTAATATTAATCATGTTTTTTTGCGGGATTGTTCTTCAATTAATAGTTTCAAATTTCGTTTTCCGTTTTGGATATAACTTTTTATCTCATTTAACGAATAACTTGTTTCACTAGAAATATCCTGATAACTTTTGTTTTTCAAATAAAATAATTCTACACACACACGTTGAGCTTCTTTTAGTTTTGGCAAACAGTTTTTCATCTGCTCTAACATTTGCTCATCCCCTACTCTATCGATCGCTTCTTCTGTTTCAAACCTCGCATCTTGATATTCAAATTCATAATATGATTTCACATTTTTCGTTTGTGATTTTTGTTTACGAATTAAGGAAATACAGTGATTTCTAACTACAAAACTTAACCAACCCTTAAAATTATCAATCTCTCTATTATTGATGTCTAACAATAATTTTTCAAATAACTGCATGGTTGCATCTTGCGCCTCGTCTTTATCTTGTAAATAAAACAAGCAGGAGCCATAAACAATGGTTACGTGTTTTTTAAACAAATCAGCAAAGACTTCTTTATTGCCGGTTTGTTTATAGTGCTTTAGCAACTCCTCGTCGCTGGTATATTCTTTTTTCTTAAAAAGCCACATAACTATTTATTAGACGTATCTGTTTTTGATTTCCATAAAAATAAGTTTTATCCTTTGATAGTTTCTTTATTAAAAATATTTTATGGAAACTATTTTGTTAACCGTCTTATAACTAAAGATTGCAATCTTAATTCAAATTATTAACCTTTTAAAATTATACATCATGAAAAATCTAAAAAAATTTATAGTTGTAGGAATTATAGCTATTGGCGGAATACAAGCAAATGCCCAATCTTCTTACGGAACTATTAAGGGGCAAATTATTAACAACGAAGGCGAACCTGTTTTTGGGGCTACAATTAAAATAACTCAAGGCGGAGCTTTAATTGGCGGGACACAAACTGATGAAAACGGAAAATACACCTACAAGCCATTAGATCCTGGTCAATATGAAGTATTGGCACAAAGCATGGAGTTTTCAGCACAAAGAGTCAGTAAAGTAGATGTTGGCCCCGATAGAACAAGTTATGTTGATATGCATGTTTCTTTAAACACAACTTCTATCGTCATAGTTGAAGGAATCTATATCAAGCCAATTATCGATAATACCATGATAACCATAAAATCAATAGATGGCAAAGCATTTAGAAATATGCCTAAAAATGGAAATGACATCAAGGGGGCTTTAACAAATATCGCCTCTGATGTTTCGCAAGATGCTAATGGCGATATGCATGTGCGCGGTGGTAGGGCGGAATCTACCGCATTAATTGTAGATGGTGTTAGAACACCAAACTTAACGGGTATTACGATGTTGGCAGTTGATAATCTATCTATTATTACTGGAGGCTTACCAGCTCAATATGGTGATGCTGTAAACGGAGTTGTTATCGTCACAACCAGAGATTATTTTAGTGGCATTAGAACAAAGCACATAGCTGAAAATAATCATACGGAAAAGCTCGCACGAATTAAACGTGAAAAACAAGCTAAGATTGATGAGGAAAAACGGAAGAAGGAAATCGAAGAGGAAATCCGAATAGAAAACGAAGCAAAAGCAAAGCAGTTATAAAACTCATATCAGATGGTTAGTATTACTTATTTACCAGCACAATTATCAACTTCGATTAACATTAATAGCCCGAATTAAAAACAAAAAGCCCCAAGTATAATACTTGGGGCTTTTTAATGTTTAATAAAATCTACTTAGTTATGGCCGAATACATAAATGGTGCTAGAGTATGAGTGGGTGTATTTTGCTTTTAGGTTAGATTTTAATCCGATCCAAAATGCCTTTATTAAATTAACCGATCCCGTTTTGTACTTCTCGCTAAGCATACTTACATAGAAGCTGTCAAACTTCATTGGCTTCGTTTCTTGTAATTTAAATCCAGCTTGCTCAACCAACGAAGTCATAGACTTTATATCAAAATGATGCAAGTGCCTTGGAACATCATAAGCAGCCCAAAACTCTTTATAATATTCCGCATCATAAGAGGCATGATTAGGAACCGCTATAATTAACACCCCATCTTTATTTAATTTGTTTTTAAAAAACGATAGGGTTTCGGGCATATCCGTTACGTGCTCCAAAACGTGCC
>JAYVDU010000402.1:0-11539 GCA_043749245.1 Bacteroidota bacterium
ATAAGGTGTAAATAACGATGAAACCACCGCTGATTTAACGAAAACAGGAAAGCGGTGCATAATACGCTGAATGAAAGTGTATAGGCCTTTAATTGAAAAACAGATACTACTTTGCCTAACGATAATAATACAAATAGTAAAATAGGAATTAATATAATAACGGTGATGTAACTAAACGTATTTGGTATTACAAAAAAGCAACCGATAGCAATAGAAATGAAAATAAAATTGGAGCCTAATAAATTATAATTTAAATCGCTAACGTCAGCACCGAATATCGAATAGAAAAAATAAGCTAAATAAAACCCTATGATGCTCAATGAAAACGCTATTCTCGAAAAATACAATAATCCGGCAGCTATTAGCATACCACCTAATACACTAGTTTGAAAAAATGTACCTGCCAGTGTTTTAAAGAAACTAAGTACTATAGGAAAAATAGTGATCTCATCTAAACAATGAATGAATTGATACCAAGAAGATGATTGGTATTTCGCTATTTCATTTAAGGTATAAATATGGGTTTCATCTAAATGAATGTTGGTTAGGTTAGAAGAGGATAAGGAAACAATCCAATAGGTGATGATAAACGGGAAGGATAAAAATGGCAACTGATGTTTATCAAACAAACCCTTCATCCACACGGTAATTAATAGCAACATGAAAACGGATGTTATGAATAACACAACAAACGTTGCATTGAATGAAAATTCGTAACCTATTGATAAACCTAGAAACAAGGCATTGAATCCGAAAATTCCTTTTTGTATTTCATCCCTGTTAAAGCCCACAAAATGAGCAGATGCGTTAATTAAGCAAACGGCTACTAAACCACATAAACCAATGGGTGGTGAAAAAAAAGTAACCAAAATAATGATTGCAGCAAACACATTGTCTAACGAAAAAAACATTAAACTGTAACTGTTCAATATGCATTGAAGCCAGTAATTAGTTTTAATTATTTCAAATATGGACTTCAACCCTTTTTATTTTTTTATGAATTACAATAGTCTAAAATTACTAATATAAAACGGTGAGTTTGATCATAAAACATGGCAAAATTAAGAATTGAGGTAAATCAGGGAAATGTGTAGTTCAAATTATTCCTACTTATCAACTAAAAAAAAGATATTTACGTATCAGTATTTGGGAACAGTCTAGTGCGACAAATCACTCAATTACTAAAAAAAATCATCGTTATGGGATCAACCGTCAATTTAAAAAGTAGAATTAAAGAAGCCAATCTTCAAAAATTAAAACAACAATCTGTGTTTAAAAATTTTGTGACCTGGTTTGAAATCCCTGCCTATAATCACTATCGCTCAGTTGCCTTTTTTAATTACATCTATGGTATAGAAATGACGACTGTAGAATTAAACGGTTTTGCGATGGGTTTTTTTCCGGCAGAAAATGGTATCAGTGGTGCTATTGTAACCGGTAACGGATGCGTACCTAGCGAAATTGGTCCGCTTGTTTATTTAAATGGCGGTGATGATTTAAACAATGTGTTATCCAAAGTGAACGAAGCTGGTGGAAGAGTTGTATTAGAAAAAACATTTTTAAGTGAAACCGCTGGTTACTTCGCCCTATTTATCGACTCGGAAGGAAACAGATTAGCGTTACATTCTAAACATTAAATTTGAATACTATTTCTCGCAGAGTAGCGCAACGTTAATCGCAAAGGCTCGCAGAAAAAAATAAAATTAAACATAGGTTAACGCAACTCTGCAAAATAATTTGCGGAGTTCTGCGAAAAAAACATAAAAGCCATGAATTCAAAACATTATAATATCAATCAATTAAGAATTGATTTGTGGAATGAGCTAAAGGAAAAAAGTAATCAGCTGACCCGCATACAACAAGGCGACGCATTTGACAATCATTTAAAAGAACTAAATGATGTGCTTCAAAATTTATTAAGCATCGAGCAATATTTTTCTTTTCCCGGAACTTCGTTAGTTCGCAAATTAATGACATCACTCGAAAAGTGCGAATTTAAAGCTGTTAGCAATCACATAGCAGAAATTGTTTCGCTTTTAGTCAGCGATAATTATAGAACACATCCCGAAATTTTAGAAGAAAAATTCTCAAATGGTTATACAAAAGAAAGCTCTTCTAATTCAACGGAACATATTAAAAAAAATTATTTCGAAGTACTTTATGTAGAGGATATGTCTTCATCAGAGGAAGTTATTCTTAAACATAAATTTAAAGATCTTATTAATTCTAACGACAACTTAGCTTATAATATTGTTGTGCAACGTTCTTTTCAGGATGCGTTGATTTGTTTGTTTTTTAATTATAACATTCAAGCAGCCTGTATCAGATACCCACCATTACTGGCATCTACCAATATCACCAAACATATTCGGCCTTTCATTCAAACCGTTTTAAAAATTGACATCACAACAATTACTGATGCTGAAGTTGGTCCGTTATTAGGAAAATACATTCATCAGTTCCGACCAGAGTTAGATTTATATTACATTACTGATACAGCCTTAACTCATTTAGAGGACTCAACCTTGAAAGCATTCCGTCGCATTTTTTACCGTATGGAAGATGTGCAAGAATTGCACTTAACGATTATCAGTGGTGTGAATGAACGCTTCGAAGCGCCTTTCTATAATGCCTTAACAGAGTATAGTAAAAAGCCAACAAGTATTTTTCATGCGATGCCAATATCAAGAGGTAACTCTGTTTTTAAATCGCGTTGGATTTCCGACTTCGGTGATTTTTATGGACGCAATGTGTTTTTAGCAGAAACATCTGCCACTAATGGTGGATTGGATTCTTTGTTACAACCTAAAGGTCCATTAAAAAAAGCGCAAGAAAAAGCAGCCAAAGCGTTTGGTGCCGAGCATACCTTTTATGTTACCAACGGCACATCTACCGCCAATAAAATTGTGCAACAAGCATTAATCAAACCAGGAGATGTGGTATTGGTCGACAGAGATTGTCACAAATCACATCACTACGGATTAGTATTAGCAGGGGCTTTCCCGGCTTACTTAGATTCTTTTCCTATTCAGGAATATTCGATGTATGGCGCTGTGCCGTTGCGCATTATCAAGGAACGCTTAATTGCATTAAGTAAAGCAGGCCGTTTAGATAAAGTAAAAATGTTATTACTAACCAACTGTACATTTGACGGCTTAGTGTACAATGTTGAAAAAGTTATGGAAGAAGTATTGGCCATTAAACCCGATATGGTTTTTTTATGGGACGAAGCATGGTTTGCATTTGCCAGCTTTACCTATACTTACAAGCAACGCACCGGAATCTATGTGGCGCAAAAATTATTTCACAAATACAGAAGCGAAGAATATAAAGCAACTTACAAAAAACACATTGCTGGTTTAAAACCAGGAGAAATACCTACTCTGCCTGATCCTGAAAAAGTGAAGATACGTGTGTATGCCACTCAAAGCACTCACAAAACCTTATCATGCTTTCGTCAAGGCTCTATGATACAAGTGTGGGACGAAGAGTTTAGCCGTCGTGTGGCTGATAATTTTCAAGAAGCATACATGACGCATACAACCACTTCTGCTAACTACCAAATTTTAGCCTCCTTGGATATAGGCCGCAGGCAAGTGGAATTAGAAGGTTACGAGCTCGTAGAACAAAGCATTGAAATGGCAATGATCTTACGCTCTAAGATACAAGACCATCCAAAGTTGAGTAAATATTTTCATGTATTAAATGTAAAAGATATTATTCCTGCAGAATTCAGACTCTGTGGTTCAAGCGAATATTACACCGATCATGATGGTTGGGATCGCATGGAAGAAGCCTGGGAAAAAGATGAGTTTGTATTAGATCCCACTAAAGTGACACTCTCTGTAGGAAAAGCAGGCATCACAGGTGATGATTTTAAAAACAGTTACCTGATGGATCGCTTCAATATTCAGGTAAACAAAACATCGCGCAACACCGTGTTGTTGATGACCAATATTGGAACGACACGAGGCAGCGTTACCTTTTTGATCAATGCCTTACTACAAATTGCGGATGAATTGGACGAAAGCAATCGTTCGTTAAACAAACGCGAAGCAGAAATTTCAAAAAAACAAATTACCTCGTTAATTAAAGATGTGCCACCGTTGCCTGATTTCAGTTACTTTCATCGTTCCTTTCAAGCATCGCCTGGTGTGCCAGGAGGAAATATTCGCGAAGCATTTTTCTTAGCGTACGAAGAAGAATTATGCGAATATATTTTATTAAAAGATTGTTTGAAGGAACTTGCTACTCATAAAGAATTGGTATCAACGTCTTTCGTAATTCCATACCCTCCGGGATTCCCAATTTTAGTGCCCGGACAAGTGGTAAGCGAAGACATCATACGCTTTATGATTGCGCTTGATGTAAAAGAAATTCATGGTTACAAAGCAGAACTCGGATTAAAAGTTTTTACCATAGAAGCGCTCAATCGTAAAAACACCATCTCTGCCATGGGCGCTATGCATGCGATGCAAATGCCTGATACAAAAGTTAAAGTAAAAAAATAAGAAGCTCTTGCGAATTTTCTCTCGCAGATAAACGCAGAGTGAATCGCAGAGGTTTGCAGAAAAAGAAATAATAATAAAATATATTTACAAGACTTAATACTCAGTACTCTCTAACAAACAAAAACAATAAATTGAAACAAGATTAATAAATAACTCTGTGGAAATCTGCGCATACATCTGCGTTACATTGCGAGAAATAACAAAAAATTATGAAAACACTACATAGCATCTCCGACATCAAAGATTTTTTTAAATCAAATGAAACGCCTATTTATTTCATCAGCGCTACCAATTTCAATTTACTGGGTATGGACGAATGGGTGTCTAATTTCAAATACATTAGTCATATTGATTCTTACGATGGGCAACATTCCAATTTGTTTTCTCCGAAAGTAGAAGTGCCACACGAAGAATTCACCAGCATAGAAGACATCAATAATTATTTATTGCAACACCCCGAAGTGATTGATTACATAACCTCAAGAGCAGTGAATGGTAACATGGGGAAAGCTTTGTTTTTAATGTTTGATGAAAAAACAGAGCAGCTTGCCAAGGCCTTGGGATTGGATGTGTGTTTTCCTTCAGCACAATTACGTTCCTTTTTAGATAACAAAGTAAACACCAATCGCATCGCTGAAAAAGCAGGTGTAGCTTGTGTTCCCAATGTGTTATCTCCCGTAACGGATTACAAACACTTAAGAACCATATCTGAAAAATTAGGCGAGCACTTAGTCGTTCAAACACCTTATGGCGATTCGGGACATACTACCTTTTTCATTTCTAACGAAGAAGAATTTAATACACATGCGGAAGAAATTACCAAGGAAAAAGAAGTGAAGATTATGAAACGCATTAACTGTTATGGCACAGCCATAGAAGGATGCGTGACACAACACGGCACTTTCGTAGCGCCTTTAATGACAGAGTTAGTGGGCTTTAAGGAACTAACACCATATAAAGGTGGCTGGTGTGGTAACGAAATTTTTGGTAATGCCTTTACTGCTGACATCCGCGAAAAAGCAAAAACATACACGCAAAAATTTGGAGACCAATTACGCAAAGAAGGTTACAAAGGATATTTTGAATTAGATTTTTTAATTGATAAAGATACTAGCGAAATTTATTTAGGTGAATTAAATCCGCGTGTGTCGGGTGTAAGCTCCCTAACCAATCATTCGAAATTTTCGATGATGGATGTGCCTATGTTCTTATTTCATTTATTAGAATGGATGGATGTACCTTATACTATTAACGTTAACGAATTGGTGGATCGTTGGATGAAGGCAGAAAATATGGATAGTTGGAGCCAATTGGTAATTAAGCATACTAAAAAATCATTGGAGTTAGCAACCAAAGTTCCTGAATCAGGAATATGGGAAATGAAAAAAAATGGCAACATCGTATTTAAAAAAATGGATGCCCATCGTCAATCGGTGGTTGATGATAACGAAGCCTTCTTTTTACAAATCACGCAAAAAGATGATTACATCTACGAAGGAGCAGATCTAGGAATACTGGTATTACGTGGACGTTTAATGTCGGATGATTTTCAATTATCCGAACGCGCGAAACGCTGGATTAAAGGCATACGCGCACAATACAGATCTGACTTTATTGACATTAGCATGTTAAGCGAAGAAGACTTGATGGAGGCTGGTGATTTTAAGATGATGTAGGTTTTATTATCTTTATAAATAATATATATGCTACTTTATAACGGGAATATAATAGTTAACGGTAATAACAGTGCCGAAATCGTTATACAGAAAATTACGAAAAACATATTGACATTTTTATTGCTTTTATTTTTATTTGGCTGCCGACCTAACCGCAATGAGGAAAATTCTAAAATTTCAGTAGAAATTCCAACAGATTTCATTTTCAGAATTGACTTTAATACAAGCGAGCACTAAGACTCAGAAGGCTCAACATTAAGACGCTCTTATAATTTTAGTGATACTACTTTGAAAGTTTCGATTACAAATGAAGAAAAAATAAAAGTTTACAACACAATGATTGAAAACAATTTTTTCGATTTACCCTCATTTATTCAATTAGACACAACAAAGTCTTATGCAATGTGTGAAGGAGAAGAACGTATTATTGCTTTTATTAACGGTAAAACAAAAATCCTCGTGAAGTTTGATAGAGGAGGTGCACCACTTGACTCAAATGAATATATACGATTTGACAATGTTCGCAAATTGATTGTAAATATGATAACAAAGTCAAATGAATATAAAAAATTAAGCCAAACGAATGTAATTTGCTTATGAATAATGTTAGAACTTCCGCCATTGTTGTTGTTATCACCAACAACATAAACAATTTACCTCATCTTTAATTTTAGAAACTAATATTAAATGCTACAATTTATAGCAGTTAAATTCCCAATACTTTTAACATTTGTGTTATTCGAATTAATCAAAAGAATTCCTCGAGGCTTAGCGGAAAGTTTGAAAACAAAGAGTTTTCAAAAAATAAAACAACAAATTGTTTTCCATAGATACCTCGAAGCTCTGACTTAGGGTAATTCATTTTATAAGACTTATTTCATCCAGCTGCAGCAACTTGTAGAATATCTTCCTGATCTCGTTTAATTCAGATTATAGATACATTATCAGCTAAAACTCAATGTGCGTTCGAAGGGCAAAAACATGAACAGGGCCTCTGTCTCTATTATATCCTGGATTAATTACAAACTGGTAATCAGCGGTTACCCATAACCAATTTACTAATTTAACTTTATAAAAGGTTTCAAAAATTTGTTCATAACCATAATGAGTCAGTTTTCCATCTCCCAACATAAATCCATAACCATTTGAATTAAGATAATTTCGATGCGGGTCTGATATTCCGTTTGCCACAAAAGCAACCCCAAAATGATCTTGCGGTCGTTTGATAGCAATTGCTCCCATTTTGAATCCTAAACTTACTGTTTGATCTATTTCGGTAAAGGCCCAAGTTGCCATATTTCCATCGTTCCAACCTACGCGCGTAAAAACACCTAGGTTTTTTGTGAGTTCCTGATTAAAACTTATCCCCAAACCGTATTTTAAACCGCCATATTGAACTCCAGTTTTATTGCCACTGAATACACTTACTAATGAACTGTCTCCTTTCTTCATTTCATTGATGGCTGTGTTATATGAAGGAGCGGAAGAGAAATTGGCAAATGCCAATATGCGAAAATTACCTGGATGGTTCTTTATTTTAAATTTCTTTTCGAATTCAGCAGTTTCGCCATTTGCATGAGTAATATTCATATCAAATATCTGAGAATTTGCAATTTTTGGAACTAATACACTTGATATACGAAAGGAATATCCTGGTTCAATTAGCTCCACTACTGCTCCCCACGTATAGCCACGGGTATTTGCAGGGTAATCCCAGGCTCCATTGTCCATTAAAGACCAATTCATAAATTCACTTCTTGGATCGTGGCTATATAAATTATCATCATAAAAATCAGCTAAACTAAATTTACCTAATGTTATAGTTATTCGTGATGACGGTATGTTATCCGCGATCTGATTTTGTTGTCCTTCACAATGCTCAGAATGGAGTTTTCTCAAGGCAATATGTTGTTCAAAGAAGCAACGAGCAATATATAATACTGGTGCTGGACTGCCAACTCTAAAGGTTTCACCATTTACCGCGCCTGCAAGTCCCAAAGCAGAACTTACACCTTTCCCTCCAGCTATTTCCGGATTAATAAAAAATGAAGCACCTTTCCATAGCCTTCTACCGAGAAATAAGGTAGTAGTTATTGACATAGCTTCTTCTACAGAATCTTTCAAACTATTTTTACCAGTATACATCGCATTAAAATGAGGATGTCCTTGCACAATTGAGGTAAACTGAAAATGAGAACTCCAATTTTCCAATGAGTCAAAATGGTTTTTTAGAAGTCCTTTATAATGATTTTCATTATCGTCCAATTGAGCTTTCATGTTGGATGTGAAGGAAAAAAGCAACATGAAGGTTGTAATATTTAATAACTGATACATACGTTTTTACTCCAGAGGATGGCAAAGATAATTATTAAATTGAATCTGATTAAATTCTAGATAAAGAAAATCAGTCTCAAATCCCAACACTCTAATTCATATATTTTCAATCTTGCTAAAATTATCAGCAATCTCTAGCCCCATAAAAATATATCATAGACATTAGGAATAATGCCAACCTTGGCTTTAAGATTCTAACTTACTCTATTAACAATCTTCTCTTTTGGCCACATAGCAGATTTCGCTTGACGCACCTACAAAACACAACGCTAAATATAAAGGAGATGTGATGCTTTTATAAATTTGAGTGTCAATGTTATAATTTACCTAATTTTTTTACGTTAGGGACTTATTTTAATTCCTACAATTTATAGTAGTTAAATTCCCAATACTTTTATCAATTTATAATTGATTCTATCATAAAATAATTATCAAACATGTCAAAAGACCATACACCGAAAGCAAATGATATCATCTTTTACTCTTCCGCTAAGGGAGATGTGAGAGTAGAAGTTCTTTTTCAAGAAGAAAGCTTTTGGTTAAATCAAAAGAAAATGGCTGAGTTGTTTGGTGTTGATGTCAGAACTGTTAACGAACATTTACAAAACATCTATAAAACAAATGAACTAGATAAAGTTTCAATTATCCGGAATATCCGGATAGTTCAAAAAGAAGGTAGCCGTGAGGTTTCCAGAGAAGTTGATTTTTATAATTTAGATTGCATCATTGCTGTTGGGTATCGCGTTAATAGTTTTCAGGCAACGCTGTTTCGAATGTGGGCAACGAAAACGCTTAGCTTAATTCTTCAATTATTGCTCCTTCATCCTCAACGCCACATAGCAGATTCCGCTTGATGCTCCTAACACTCCAAAAAAACACAATGCTAAATATAAAGGCGATGTGATGCTTTTATAAATTTCGGTAGCGATGTTGCCAATGATGATCCATTGGATAATGTAAATGAGCGTGACCTGTTTACCTAGCCAGGTTAAATACGAAAATAGTAATGTTGTTCCAATATGCTCTGTTATTGCATGAAAACAAACACTATACGCAATTAAAAACACAATCGTCCATAAAAAAAATAAAATGCCATGATGGTAATAAGATGGTAAATCAGACGCAATGGAAATTGCATAACCAATGGTGAGTGTCACAAACAACAAGGCTCCGATGACCAATGCTTTATTGGTTTTTGTGGTCAGTGTTACATCTATCTGATAACTCTGTTGCAACTGATAAAAAACCATTCCCGTTAAAGGGTATGCTAACCATGGAAACAAAGGGAAATAAGACCATTTAGTGCTTCCATAAAAAAAGGCTGTCACGTATTTTAAGAAATTATTTTCAGGGATGTACGCTATTAAATACTGTCCTAATAGGACTGAAGCAATAATTATTATCAATGTCACAACTAATTGTTGTTCCAATATATTTTTTAATAAAGCTATCACCATAAGGCTTAAGCCCGCAAACTGAAGAATGTCCACGCCAAACACAAAAGGTAAAATGTCTATTTGTAATAAACCTCTCCAAACAGTATAGATTAAATTAAAATTCAAAGCCAAGTTTAACAACATCCCTAAAGCAAAAATTTTCAGTCCTCTTACTATTAACTGCTGTCTTGATTTATGAGAGACCGAAATGAAATAGCCAAAAAGCACCATAAAAAAAGGCGCTACAGGCGGTCCACCTAAAAACATAAAAACTTTGCCCACACTACTTGCTGCTAATTCGTGACTAGCAAATAACTCAACCACATGCACCTGTATCATCAAAAGAATAGCTATTCCTTTTAATACATCAGCTGTATGAGTTCTGTTAGGCATTAGTTATTTTTTATAGAACGAAGATGACGCTGACTGTTATGATTCAAATGATTTACTTTTTAAATTATCCGACTTATCTGCATTTCATTGTTATCTCTTATTTAATTATAGAACGCAGATGACGCTGATTGTTATGATTCACATGATTTTGTTTTTAGAATAATTATAAAATCTTCATTCATCAGACTGATCTGTGTTGTCTATGTTCCATTTTTTATCTATACTAAATTTACAGTATATTGTTTAATTAATATATAGATTGACCTCTAAAAACGATGGATTAACCTCTGTTATTGCTTATGTTGCAAAAGCTAATTAACTTAGTACAGTATTTGCTGTTTTAAGTTTGAAATTTTGACACTTACCTTATGATAAAAGCCATAGCTATAGACGACGAGCCCATTGCCTTAAAGGTGATCGAAAATTTCTGCAAAGAAATTGAGTCCATTACTTTAGAAAAAACATTCAGCGATGCTGAAGATGGCTTAAAGCATTTAAGAAAATTTCCAACGGATTTGATTTTTTTAGATATCGATATGCCTAATATCAATGGCATAGATTTGTATAAACAGATCAAACAAAATACTTTAGTCATTTTTATTACGTCACGTGCCGACTATGCTGTAGAAGGCTTTAACTTAAACGCGTTAGATTACCTCTTGAAACCCTTTACCTTTAAGCGTTTTAAACAAGCCACCGATAAAGCAACTGATTATTTTGCAGTTCATGATAATCCAAAATCAAAACACATTTTTGTAAGGGCGGATTACAGTTTGCGAAAAATTAATTTGGATGATATTATATGTGTTGAGGCACTGGACGATTATTTAAAAATATTTTTGCATCAACAAAAAACCTTAGTCGTGAGAATGACCATGAAAGCAATGATGGAAAGACTTCCTACCAATGATTTTTTACGCGTACACCGTTCCTTCATCGTGCCAATAAAAAAGGTAGAGAGTTTAAGAAATAAGACTCTTCAAATAGCGGACAAAAAAATTCCTGTTGGCAATAGCTACGAAGACGAAGTGTTAAAGCACTTTAATTAATAAATACTCTTACTGAATATAGCTCAACTTTAGCATGTTTGTTCTGCCTTTTTCTTTCATAGGCATACTCGCTAAGTTAATTACCAAATCATCTGCTTTTACAAAACCACCAACCTTAATGTAATCTTTCAAATCAGAAA
>JAYVDU010000403.1:0-3580 GCA_043749245.1 Bacteroidota bacterium
CAAAAATATCATTAAAATGCGAGTTATTATTTAGTTACTGTTAATTTTTTGGTTATTACTCCATTTTTAGTGCTAATAATCAGGGTATAAATTCCTGAATGATATTGTTCTGTATCAATTTTTATATTATTTAAACCTGCATTACAATTTGTTTTTTCTTTATAAATGCCCTGTCCTAAAGGATTTATGGAGGTAATAATAACATCTGATGGTTCAAGTAAATTTAACTGGATTGTTGTTTCGGAACTCGAAGGATTAGGATAAACAACGGCTTTATCTTTAACATTTTTTAGTTCATTGATAGCTGTAACGCCACCAACATTAATAATAAATGTTAGCGTATCAACTTGTGTTGTTCCATTTTTTAAAACATATTTAATGGTATTTATTCCCATTGTTTTACCTGAAAACATGTGGAGTTTTAACCAACCAACATTTCCAGGAAGCAATGTAGGCAATGCGCCACTTACTGGTAAGGTATTAAAACAAACCCCACTATTGCATAAATCAAATTCCGAATCAATTAATGTGTCTTTTAAAATTAACTCCCACGTTAAATCAAGATTTTGAGAACCCGTGTTTGTAATTTCAATCCCGTTAAAGTTAAGTTGGTTGGTATCCACTACAGCCAAATAACTTCGACCTGGCGTAAAGCTATAAGTTTGTGCTTTCGTTTTATAATTACATAAAACGGCTAATAAAATCAGGCCTAACGACACTTTTAATGGGAGCTTAATCATGTTTATTTGTTTGATTAAAACAACAGAAGGTTGGTGTTAAACGCCAACCTTCTGTTTGTCTTTTATTAAATGTACTATTTAATAATTTCTAATTTACGGCTAACGTTTCCGTTGCTTGTAGAAATATTAATATTATAAATACCATTAGACCAATTTTCGCTATTTAAAGAAATCGTTTGGTTTCCTGCAGATAAATTAGTTAATGTTTGAGAGTATACTGTTTGACCCATTATGCTTAATACATTTACTGTAATTGTTTCGTTTTGAACTAAATTCAATTCGATCGTTGCGTTGTTTTTAGCAGGATTAGGGTATACAGCCACATTTGAAATAATAGAAGATAATTCATTTACACCATTTGCAGTAGCAGACGTTTTAAATAATTTAATATCCTGTAATCCCATTACACCATTCATAGTATATAAATTAACGCCACCTGATTTTATTACATAATTTCCTGCGCCATACCCAGCATTGAAGCCATCTCCACCAGCGTCGTCTACCACAACTTTATAACATGTACTTGGCACTACTGTAAAATTAACCGTAGGTTGAACAGATGTTCCAGAAGCAGATAAATCATTATAAGGTCCTCCAGAAGCTAGAACCGTCCCTGAAACTTCTTCACTAACTGTCCAAGTACTTTCTGAACCATACGCATCAGTTGTAAAAATCATACTCATGTTAGTTCCGTTTGCAATTTTAGTTGTTAATGGAATAGATTTAGTAATTAAGTTATTTGTAGTTATTGGGTCTGACCCACCATTTACCGATGCAATTGAAACATTTAATGTATTAGTTGCTCCTGCAGTAAATGCATAAGAAGGAAGTGTAATAACTGTTTGCGTATATGGCGCTAAGTTACCTGCAAAATTATATGTTTGTAAAGATCCGCCAGTTACTGAATAGTTAATTACGGCAGCTGTGATAGCTGTTCCTCCTGCATTAGTAAAAACAAATGTACTTGGCTGTAAATTACCTGCGCAAGTCTCAGCATCTGCTTTTAATGTGCTTACTCCTCCATCAATAGCGTTTGCTATGTTTGTGATGGCGATAGGTCCGTTTGCTCCATTAATTGTTAATGTTTTAGATTCAGTAACAAAAGCAGCTAGTTCGATATTACCTAATAAACAAGGATTTATTCTTCCTGCAGCTCCATAATTAGCAGGGATTGTATACGTTCCCGTTGTTGTAAATGTTGTGCCAGAGGTTGTTGTAGGAATAGTAATTCCAAAACTACCTGTAGTTAAGCCAGCACGTAATACATGGTTATGGTTATAGCTTCCGTCAGCGTTATAATTGCTGGCGTTGTATAAAGGGTTTCCGTAGTTATGTTGAGGGCCTAATACTTTATCTTCTAATAAAACTACTGTTAAAGAGTTCGTTGTTGCAGGGCTATTGGCCGTGTAATATACTTGAGCGGTGTATGTTAAAACTCTAGTCGTTGCATTTACAACACCTTGAACAGCAACATTGCAATAAGCTGATTGACCAGAAACTGTAGTACCCATAGAAGCCCAAGAGCCACGACCCGCCGACATAACTGTTCCAGTTAAAATTGCTCTGTTAACGTCACCTGCAGGATACCCCGTAATGCCCATTCCTGGCTGAGCTGCAATGGCATCTCCTATTGTTGTTTTCAAATCTGGTTCGCCAGACGCTACAGTTGCGTATCCGCCTGTATGAATATTGATTAAAACTGTTCCAGGATTATTAGCATAAATGCCATTTGCAATAGTATGTCCGTCTGGGCAGTAGCCGCAATAAATTCCAGTATATTCTTCTAATACAATATGCTTGTTTTGCGCCGTTGTGCTAACGGGTAACTGAGCGAACGCTGAACCCACTGTTCCTGCCGCTAATAGGGTGAATAATTGTTTTTTCATGATTATAGTTGTTTTGGTTAGGTTATTATTTATTGATGGTAAATTTTTTTGTGATTTTTGCATTATTTACTGTAATGGTGGCGAAATATAAACCCGAGCTTAAAGCTTGAGGATCTAAATCAATGGTGTTTTTTCCTGAATATAATTCGATATGTTTGCTAGACACGATAGATCCCAAAGCATTCGTAATTGAAACAACCGCATTATTAACATCGTATAATGACGTCACATTTATAGAAGCTTTTGTATTTGATGGGTTAGGAAAAACATCTGACACATAAGACAATAACGAAGCATTTGTTTTAATAGAAGCTGTTGCATCGTTATACTTCATCGTAAATTCCATAAAATCAACGTTCGGATTGCTCACTTCATAAAAACGATATCTTATGCTAGAAAATCCAGCAACCGATGCTTCATCATAATGAACGCTAATAGGTTGTGAAGGGACATAAGACAAGGCGTCTTGATTAGGCGCTAATGTTTGTGTTTTACTTGAAGTCATTGTCAGTGGAACTTCACAAGATCCTCCAAAACAAAAAAATGGATTGGCGGTATCTGCAGCACTTGCCGGAGATCCAACTACATAATTTCGAACATCATAAAACATTTTCATTTTATATGACTTAGTTCCTGAACTGATATTTTTAATATTTAAATCATATTGCTCCAATCCAATAGAACCGCCCGCCACTGTTCTATATATTACTTGGCCATTAGAAATCGTTCCGCCATGAGCAGTTTCTGTTACCAACAAGGTTGATTGGGCAAAGGATGCTAAGGAACTAATCAACAAAGTAAATGCTAAAAGTATACGTTTTTTCATGTGAATAAGTGTTACGTGATTATAAAATAATTACAGATACAAATTTGAGAAAGCAAACCGTGAAAACCTAATTTCATTTCAATTAAAATTGGACTCCTAAATCAGTTTATATCTGGCAAAAAAGCTTC
>JAYVDU010000404.1:0-3578 GCA_043749245.1 Bacteroidota bacterium
TGCCGATGTTGTAATTGCTGTAGAAAATGGTTTTGCTAAAACTACTAAAAATCGGTTTAAAGAACGTGGCAAAGAATATCCGATTTTTGAAACCAAGCCAATTGTCAAACAAAACAAACTACTTGACTTTATGCCTAAGAATCTGATTTGATTGGGTTTACATGCTTTAGGAGTGATTAATTAATACTTAGGAACACCACAATACAATATTTTATAAATTATGTTCAGCTAAAAACAAAAATAATTACCTTTAAATTTTATGAGCGAAATCACTATTAAAATTACAACTACTACTAAAAAATCTATATGGAGTGGATTTGTAAACAAATACAGATTCAATGAAAATTATATTACAACCTACAATATTGAATCTATTGTGGTTGATTTTTCAGGATGTAGTTTTTTGGAGCCATTTTATCTTGTATCATTAGCCTGTTTATTGGAAGAGTATTACTCAAATAAGATAAACATAAAGTTTATTGAGGGTGGAAATATTGAATTAACTGAATTTTTAAGTGCCGTAAATTTTTTCACTTATTGGTCTGCCAGCCGAGATGTAAATAATTATATTCCTGCACGAATAAATACAACCCTTAGTTTATGGAAAATATCTGAAGAAATGATTTCGGGATATGCCAGCCAAGCCCAAAAATATTTTGAGGGGAACTATTTACATAACAAAAATTTATTACCATTAGCAACAGCTTTAAGCGAACTTTTTTTAAATATTTCCGACCATTCCAAATCTAATATTTCAGGTTTTTGCTTAACTCAATATTATCCAAATGTTGGTAAAATTAAATTTGCAGTTTGTGATTTTGGAATTGGTATTCCTAATTCAATAAATAATTACCTTATTAATAAAAATGAATCAGGCGTAACAGATACTGATTGCCTATTAAAAGCGTTTGAATTTAGTTTCACAACACAATCTACACCAAGAAATAGAGGTTTTGGATTAGATACCATAAAAAGCATAATTCAATCAAATAATGGAATGTTAAGAGTGATTTCAAACTCAGCTTGTTATGTCATCGAAAATGGAATTGTGCAATGTTATAGCATCAAAGAACCCCTTATTGGCACTCATTTTGAATTAGTTTTAGATGTTAAAAATTTAACAGATAAATCGGAGGAATTAGAGGATTTTGATTTTAGCTAAAAATATCGTATATTTACTCTATGAAAACTTTAGTAATTAAAAATTTGGTTACTGGCACTTCAACAAATTCTGAAGCAATTGCTTTATTTATTGAAATGAAAAAAAGTGCTGACCTTGGCGATTGCTTTACATTATCTTTTTCTGGAATCGATTATGTATCTTCTTCTTTTTTAAATTCTTCAGTAGGCGAATTTATTGAAACCTATGGTTTTGATGTTTTTGTAAAAAATATAAAATTTACTGATTGTAATAAAGATTTA
This sequence comes from Bacteroidota bacterium, assembly GCA_043749245.1. Lineage (GTDB taxonomy): Bacteria > Bacteroidota > Bacteroidia > B-17B0 > Aurantibacillaceae > UBA4416. The sequence goes on from JAYVDU010000404.1 coordinate 1,423, forward strand.
GCAACCATGATAAAAAGCTACGTTACTAAATTTAAAACCTTAGTATAAGTAATTATACAACTATTTTAAAGCCCTTTTTAGGGCTTTTTTTTATGTTTTTTTTAAACCATTTTGTTTTATATTCAATCATTTACTTGCATCTGTTGCGGAATACATAATTTACCAAATACTGTAAAAAAATACTATTTTTACAGCATAAAAAAGTTCTTTGAAAACCTTGATACTGTTAGTCTCCGTTTAAAATAGCATTATACTACATTTGGGAGTGTAGCCAAGGGACGTTCTTTCTCAAGCACAGCCTATCGTTACGGTTTCAATGGCAAAGAGAAAGTAGATGAAATAGAAGGGGCTGGAAATGAATATGATTATGGATATAGAATGTACGATTCTCGATTAGGTAGATTTCTTAGCGTTGATCCACTGACTAAGCAATATCCATATTTGACACCATATCAATTTGCCTCCAATATGCCAATAGCAGGTAACGATTTAGACGGAGCTGAAAATAATTTAGCAACTTTAAGCTTTAATCCATCAACTTTAGGTAAAGCAATTATAGGCAAAAAGAGTTTTAAAGATATTTGGAATCAAGGTCAGGTGAAATTTAACTTCACTATGACTGGCGGTGCGATAGGCCCTATAACTCCAGGTATAAGCATAGAATTTTCTGAGTTTAATAAATTTCTTCCAAAAGTAAAAGTTGGCACTACCGCTGGAACCGACATCCCAACTAATAGCCCTTTTATTAACACCGATGATCCCGCATATACATCATCAGGAATTACGCTTAAGGTTGAGATTACAAGAAGTAATAAACGGATCTCAGTTGAAGGAAGCTCGGAGGGAAATACGGATGATCCTGATCCATCGAAAGCCGCAATCGTAAACCAGGAAGGCATACCCGATATTGCCGTTCCGCCACTTCCTGCGTTAGAAAAACCTGTTGAAGGAACTGGTCCTTCTACTCTTGCAAAACCGAAACCATATCTTGATGTTCCAAGTTTTGGAGAAATAATGAAAAAGGTGAAGAAAGAGACTTTTTCAAAGCCGAGTGCGGGTGATTCAAAACCAGCAGTGAAAATAAGTAAACCAAAATCTGTCCCTTACTTTTAAAAGAAAAATATTAACTTTGCATTTATATGAATACTTTTTGGCGTGTATATACTAATTGTTTGTTTTTATTATTTATTTCAGGCAATATATTTTCACAAAGTAGTCTAAAGAGAGATACAGTTTCTGCAAAAAAATATTATGAAGAAGGAATAAGTAGTTTTGATGCGGAAAAATTTGAAAATGCACTTATCTGCTTTAATAGAGCAATAGACTCCGATCCAAATAATTACAAATATTACTCTTTAAGGGCTCAGACATATGGAGCATTAGAGAAGTTTGATGCTTCAGCTAAAGATATAAGCAAAGCGATTTCTTTAAACATGAAAAATCCTGGGTGCTACGAATATAAGGGATTACTAGAAAACACAATGGGGAATTATAAAGACGCAGTAGAGAGTTTTACTATGCTCGTAAAATTGAGACCAAAATACATTAAAGCCTATTCTCTGCGAGCCTCTAGTTACAGATCGCTAAAAAAAAATCAAGAAGCCCTTAATGATTTTAATTTTATTATTCTGAAAAGAGGCGATAGTTCAGATTATCAGTCTAGAGGGTTAATAAATTACGACTTGGAAAATTATGCCGTGGCAATTAATGATTTTAATTCCTATTTAAAATTAGGCGGAAAAGAAATAATTCCTATTTATTATTATAGGGGCATTTCCTATTTTAATACAGCAAAATATGATAGTGCTGCCATTGATTTAAATAACTACCTAAAAATGCATAACCCCCCTAACGTTAATGTACTTAACAGGCTCGGTTTATCTTACGCTCAACTTGGGGATACAATAAATGCAAGAACACAATTTGTTAAAAGCTTGGAAATTGATAAGGAAAATCCGGAAACTTATAATTTTTATTCTTTTACTGAAGAACTATTCGGTAATTGCAACCATGCAAAAGATTTATGCAATAAATATGCAACTATGATTGGAGAAAAAAATCTTGATGCATATTTCTTTAATAACAGAGCCCTTATTAATAACTGTCTTGGAGATACAGCCGCTGCCTTAGCAGACTATAACCAATCAATTAAGCTC
>JAYVDU010000405.1:0-3568 GCA_043749245.1 Bacteroidota bacterium
AAGTCGCCTATTTGCACCAATCTATTTTTCAATTCATTACCATCAAAAGTTTTACCCGTTAATATTTCCATCATCATCTAAAATTATTGCAATACTAAGGACTTTTTTTGATAAATCCGAAACAAAATAAAGATGCAGGTCAAAATGCAAATAATTATTCATTTCAGGGGTTGAACAAATGCCATCTTTGACATCAATATTTATTTCAGCGATGCACGTACCTACCTTTTCTTGAAATTTAGGGACACTCCCAATAAGTTTTTTATATTTGACACAAGCATTTCGCTTATCTTCGAACATTGAAATAGCATATCCCGAACATTTTAATTTATCGTTCCCAAATTTACGGAGTGGGTCAATAATTAAAACAGGCAGGAAACTCTCTTGACCACATTCTTCAAAAACCCAACGAAAAGCTTTTATTTCAACTTCTTTAAAGTTTTCAGGTGGGCAATTATCAAACTTTTCCAAAAATTCTTGGTATTTAAATCGTTTTGAACTCATAGTGTTTCTAAAATTAAGTTCAAATTTAATAAAAGACATGAAATCGTGAAAGGTTTGTCAATAATTTATTAAGGAGAATGATATAACTCAACTCCTTTAAACTGTTAGATTACAAACCTTCTATAAAGGATTAACATTTCATTGCAAATAAAAACAATCCATCATTCTATTTTGAGTCAGCAAATTTCGATATTTGTATAGATTACATCTCAAAAAAAATTTAAAGTTTTGGTGAATTCTAATTCAATTTTCATGGATAAACAGAAATACATTGGTTTGATTAAATGGTTTCACGATAAAGCAAAAGATGCTAATTATGGCTTCATCCAACACTTCGAGTTAGGGGAATTGTTCTTTCATGAGCAGAGTATTGAGAAAGGGCAGGATATACAGAATTTTAAAGAAAATAAAGTTGTTGTTTTTAGTTCTCAAGAATCTAAAAATCATTCTGGAAAACTTGAAGCAATTGGTGTTAAACTTCTTTCAACCGAAGTAGATTTAGAATTTCTTTTTCCTAACTTTCTACTTTTAATTTTAGATAAGGGCAAATATTCAGATTACAATGTTATTCAAAAAGAGATTCATGTTCAAATAGTCTCACTTATAGAAAATCGAATTGCAGAACCCATTATTGAAAAATTATTCCTTGATTACAAGAATTTTATTAATTTATTTTTTCAAAGAGAAAAAGCCCCAACCGAAGAAAACCTAAAGACTTTACTTGAAATTTGCAGGAACTTTTTTTTAGATAAATATAGTGAAATCTCAAAATTAATTGAAAATAGAATTGATACAGAAGTAGCTCATAAACTTTGGTTAGAAAGTTTTATAGAAACTTGCCAAGTAAATTTTATTGCTTCAAAATTTTTATTTGAGTCACCAGAAACTCAAATCCAAATCATTAATAGATGCTCTGAGTCAGATAAATCAGATATCTTTTTTAGAATGTAGAGTGCCTTGGAAAATATTGGCATTGAAAACAAATATAATAAACTCGAAGAAATACTTTTAGTTTCTACTAAGAAATATTTACTCGACCAAAACAAAAAAATCCCAGTAGCTTCATTAGATTTTTATACTTATTATCTAAAACTTGTTTTTTGGCTTGAAGATTTTCATGAAAATTTGGAATTCAGTAGCTTCCTTCCTTTCGTAAAGCAACTTCCAACCCAAAATCAAAAGAAATATGTAAAAAAAGTTCTTAAATATATTGCTGAAGAGAAATCAAATATTTTAATAGAAGAATTTACATCCTTGAATGAAATAAGTCCCCAAGTTAACAAACTTGAAAATGAAACTGGAAATTTTAAACTTGACTACTCAATCAGTATTGTATTAAATGTAATAGCTGAATTAAAAAATCAGATAAAACTTGAAGTGAAAACGGAGGCGTTTAAAGCTGAAAGAAAAATTTACGAGTTAATTTTAAGCCAACTCAAAGAACCTGATGATATTTTACGAATCACTGGTTTTTTTGATACTTGTTGTGGACGAGTTCATAGTGTTATAGAAAAAGTTGATGATAAAGGTGAAAAAACTGGAGAAAAAGAATACTCCCTACCAAACCCTTATGATAAACCAAATTATGGCTTAGAAAATCCAATTTGCGACGGTAGAAAAGCATTTCATTTTAAAACTAATGAGCCATCTTTATCAATAAATGGGAATTCTGAATTTTGGTGGTGTGCAAATAAAAAATGTTTCAAACCAAGTAGAGAATTGCATTCTTCAAATGATTGGGAAAAATATACTCTGTTAGATCTTTTGACAATTTTAAAAATTCAATTTTCAGAAGTAGATTATGAAATATATCTCAACATTATAAATAAAGCAAACCGTTTTTTAAAACACCTGAAATGTAGAGAGTGCAATCATATACTTCATCCTAAAGGTCAATCACAATATGCGTTTTATGGTGTAAATCATTTTGTTTGCAAAAAGGAAGGTTGTGTTGAAAACAATAAAGAAATTTATCTTACCCATTGCATTAATGGGTATTGTCGCGATATCATTGATAGTCGAGATTCAGTAAAATGTAAACAAGTTAATCCTGATTATATTGGATGGTATGTATGCAACTACTGCCATGCTTGTTGCAGCGATGAAAAAATTGAAAAAAGAGTTCAGAATGTCTATAACGAAATTTTAAACAAAAAGATTAACAATCCTCAACGTGGACATAAGGAACAAGGGTTTTTGGCTTGCAATAAATGTGGAGATGAGATGAATGCACTGAAACGAAATCAAGAAGAATACCAAAAAATTTTAAACTGGTTCATAGACAACAAAGATAAATCAAAGCATATTGAAAAATCTGGCCAAAATAAATTTGGTAAGTATTGGTTTATTTTAAAAAAACTGGGTGACGAAAATATGTTTAGAAACAAATTAAAAAGGTATCTACAATTAGGTTTTCAGATTCCAGATTTCAATAAAAAAAAGGAAAAATATTTAATCTCAGAACCTATGGATTATGGAAAACATAGTGATAATATTCTTGTTTGTGAATCATGTGGCAATACTTTGGATGTAGATTCCGATCCTCGAAAATCAATAGCAATTAAAAAATATCACACCGAAAAGTTTGGGAAACCTGAGTAGAAATAGTGATATGAATTAAGTTCTCAACTTTAAGCTAAAGATTGTCCAATCTTTTCACCAAATTAAATTCACACCCTAAGCATCAAATTCTTTATCTTTTGATACAACTTTAAGAATGTTCGATAAACTTTGGGCGATAATCATTCTATCAAATGGATATTTGTTATGTATAGGCATTTCGCAAAGAATCAATGTATCTTTAGAAGTTAACCGACGCTTACCTTTTGCATTTTAGTTTTAAAGTTCATTCCGTAAAGAAAAATACTCGGAAAAATTGATACAACTCATTGCAGATTGCAAATATTAATTAATACACTTTCGTACTATTACTTGCAAATGTATAGCGACCTAAGTATTTTTGCATAACTATTTTAGAAATCATCAAAAGAACCTCAATGTCAAAATTTATTTTACACAAAGCCAATACACGCGGTCATGCCGATCACGGTTGGCTCAATTCATA
>JAYVDU010000406.1:0-11432 GCA_043749245.1 Bacteroidota bacterium
TCATTTGCGCCAAATTAAAAAACAATAAAAACGTTAATAAAAATGGATTTGGCGATTTAGCTTGTCACGCCTCGGCGTGATTGCTTCTTTTTGATCAAGCAAAAAGAAGGTTAAAAAGATGGCTGAGTTTATAAGGAAACCCTATTTAAAAAACGACAAACTACCTCGCTAAACTATTGTTATATGGAATGCGATTAACAATTGAACGCCCTAAGGTTACTTCATCTGTATATTCTAATTCATCGCCAACGGCTATACCACGGGCAATTGCAGACAAGGTTACATTATATGTTGCCAGTTTTCTGAAGATGAAAAAGCTTGTTGTTTCGCCTTCCATTGTTGCATTAAGGGCTAATATAATTTCGGTAATCTGTTGCGTTGATACTTTTGAAATTAACGAATCGATGGTTAAATTACTTGGACCAATACCTTCCATGGGTGATATTAATCCTCCTAATACATGATATACTCCTTTGTAAAGCCCTGTGTTTTCAATGGCCATCACGTCTCGGTAATCCTGCACTACACAAACGAGTTGTTGATTTCTAAGTGGATTAGAACATACTTCGCAAATATCAATATCCGAAATGGTATGACAATTTTTACAATATTTTAAATCTGTTTTTAACGCTTTTAATACCTCTGCAAAATTAACAACCTCTTGATTTTCCTGTTTAATTAAATGCAATACATAACGTAGAGCTGATTTTTTACCAACACCCGGAAGGCTTGCAAAATGCCCAACAGCTTGTTCAATTAATTTCGACGTGAATTCCATTTATTATAATGTCGAGATGCTTTTTTAGTACGGTAATGAAATGTACAATTATAAATGCAGCGTTATTTTACTAATTCTACATTCATATTAATTTCTGATTGGTAAGAGGCTTTGTCTAACACTTCAATGTTTTTTTCAATGGTTTTAAAACCAGCGGCTTCAATGCTCATTTGGTATTTACCGGGCGTTAAAATCATGATAAAGCGCCCTGTTGTAGGGTTTGGCAAATAATTACCAACCAACTCTTTAGTGGTCACATCATTTACCGATATAAATACATCTGTGTAATTTACTTTTTCATTTTCTTTCAATTTAAACTCTCCAATAATTACGGAATAATCATTTTCTATTTCATTAAAATTAACTCTATAAATATCGTATTCGCCTAAACCATTGGGTTTAATAGCAGCAATGTAACCATACTTACCGTTTTTAGAAACTCTAAAATTCATATCATCATAAGCTGTATTAACGGGATAGCCTATGTTTTTGGCATTGCTAAAAGTATTGGTATTCGCATCATAATTTGATTTAAAAATATCGTATCCGCCCATGCTCGCATGACCTTTAGAACTAAAGTATAAGGTTTTTTCATCAGGAGAAATATTAGGAAAATCTTCATCAGATGGTGTATTGATATTAGGTCCTGCGTTTTGAGGATTGGACCATTCTCCTCCATTACTCGGTAATTTTTTACAAACATAAATGTCAGTGCCACCAAAACCACCTTTACGATTACTAGCAAAGAAAATGGTATTTCCTGATTGATTAACACAGGCTGCGATTTCATCCCCGCCAGAATTAATCTTACTGCCTAATAATTCAGGTTTGCTATAACTACCATTTGCTTGCATCGTGCTAACATATATGTTTCCTTTTTGAGTTGAATTATAAATTAGTAACAGCATGGTTTCTCCATTAGCACTTAACCCAATAATTTCAGTACCAGAATTTCCAGCATTAATAGGAGCCCCAATACTTACAGCCTTTGCATATTGCCCATTAACAACTTTTGAAATAAAAATAGAATTACCATACTCACCATTTGGTAATTTTTCAGCATTTTTTTCGGGACGTTTTGTATTATATACAATAAACGATTCGTTAGCTGTAACAAACGGATAATAATCGTTAAACTCAGAATTTATATTTTTTCCTAATGATTGAAAGCTAACGCTAACAGGATATTTTACTAATTCTTTCGCATTTAAACAATATTGAATTTCGTCGTTTATCTCAGTATTAATCTTACCTTTTTGTAATAAATATATTTTGTAATTATCATACATTTTAATAGCATCATCATATCTACCACCATAATGATAAGCTCTAGCTAATAAATAATCTGCTTCGTGATTATAGACATCTTTTCGAGTTACAATTTCTAAATAGGGGATTGCCTTCGCTTTATTACCATTGGAGTTAATGTAACAAATACCTGCATTGTAATTATACAATTCGTTTTTTGGCTCAGCATTTAATAGCTGAAGATAATCGGCGAGCGCATCTTCGTAGTTACCCAATTTCATTTTGTTTGCAGCTTCTTCTGCATTTACCTTATCTTGAGATGCTCCAATTAAAGTTATAAATAAGAACGGAAGAATTAATATGTATTTTATCATGATTATGTTTTATAAGCACCTAAAAATAACCATTTTAAGGCAATTGACACTTAAATGTGAAAAACTGTTTAATTACTTTAATAAATAAAGCCTTGTTTTTGTTAATATTGGTAAATAATTAAATTATGATGAACTATAGTCGAAAATATTTTCCTGTTTTTTTTATTTTCCTTTTGATAGGCGTGTTTACATCTGCATGTAATACTTCTAAAACAGACGAAGATAACCGTACTGTTTTTAATTATAATGAAATGGCAGGTGTATCAAGCCTTGATCCTGCGATGGCTAGTAATACTGAAAATATATGGCCTGTTAATCAATTGTTTAATGGGTTAGTGCAAATGAACGACTCGTTGAGAGTAATTCCTTGTATAGCAAAAAAATGGTTTATTAGTGATGACGGATTAACGTATACATTTATTTTAAGAAATGATGTCCGCTTTCATAATAACAAATGTTTTGATGAAGAAAAAGGTAGAACTGTAACCGCAAAGGATTTTGTATATTCTTTTAATAGATTATATGATCCAAAAGTAAGTGGAGCCCTTTCTTACGTTAATAATATCGATAGAACAGCGAAGACTAACTATAAAGGGTTTTCGGCAATAAACGATACTACGCTGACTATCTATTTAAAGGAACCGTTTAGTGCTTTTTTAAGCACATTAACGATGAGCTTCTTTTCTGTTATCCCTTATGAAGCCACTGAATTTTATGGACAAGATTTTAGAAGAAACCCTGTAGGTACAGGTCCATTTAGTTTTAAAATGTGGGATGAGGGAACCAAACTGGTTTTATTAAAAAATGAAAACTACTTTGAATTTGACGGATCACATCGTTTACCTTATTTAGATGCGGTTACTATTTCTTTTGTAAAAGATAGAGAAACAGCTTTTATGGAATTATTAAATGGTAAGTATGACATGCTGAGTGGAGCGGATGCGTTTAATATCAACGAGGTATTGGATAAAACGGGGAGTTTACAACCGGAGTATGCCAAGAAATTTAATTTACAAAAGCAAACGTATTTAAAAACAGATTATTTAGGAATATTGGTTGATGAAAATATTGATATTGTAAAAAAATCGCCCTTACGTATTAAGGCTTTAAGAAAAGCCATTAACTATGGTTTTGACAGAGTGAAGATGGTAAAATATTTTAGAAACAATATAGGATATCCGGCAACATCAGGATTTATACCGAATGGCTTGCCTGCCTTTGATGCGAAAATTACAAAAGGATATGCGTATAATCCAGAAAAAGTTCGTCAGTTGTTAATAGAAGCTGGTTATCCTGATGGAAAAAACATGCCTGAAATTACGTTACATACACCAGAGGCTTTTTTAGAACAATTAGAATTTATTCAATCTCAGTTAGCCGAAAACAATATTCAAGTAAAAATATCAGTTGATAAAAGTTCTGTGTTACGACAAGCGGTTGGAAGTTGCGAATATAATTTTTTTAAAAAATCGTGGGTGGCTGATTATGCTGATGAAGAAAATTGTTTGAGTTTGTTTTACAGCAAAAACTTTACACCAATTGGGTCAAACTATACACATTACAAAAACCCTGAATTTGATGTGTTATTTGAAAAAGCAATTAAAGAGCAAAACAGAGATGTGCAAAAAGTTTTGTACCAAAAAATGGATCAAATGTTAATAGATGATGCGCCAGTTGTGCCACTTTATTACGATCAAGTGATTCGATTAGTTCACAAAAACATCAGTGATTTAACAACTAATCCGATGAATTTATTAAACTTAAAACTAGTTAAGAAAGTTAATAATTAATTGATCAATAATTTTAGAAAACTAACAAAACAAAAAAACCACAACTATTGTTGTGGTTTTTTTGTGTAATCTTTATTTAGATGTTATAGAATCAACATGGCATCTCCGTATGAATAAAAACGGTATTTCTCTTTAATAGCTTCTTTGTAAGCTTTCATAATTAAATCGTATCCTCCAAAAGCAGCTACCTGCATTAATAAAGTAGATTCAGGCATATGGAAGTTGGTGATCATACAATTAGCAACCGAAAAATCATAAGGCGGGAAAATGAATTTATTTGTCCAGCCATTATACGGATTAACATGCCCCGTTGTAGATACAGAAGACTCAATAGCACGCATTACTGTTGTTCCAACAGCGCATACTTTTTTCTTTTTATCTTTTCCTTCATTAATAATTTTACAAGCCTCTTCAGTAATAATAGCTTCTTCGCTATCCATTTTATGTTTGGTTAAATCTTCAACTTCTACCATTCTAAATGTACCTAAGCCAATGTGTAAAGTTAAGTTAGCAAAGTGAATTCCTTTAATTTCAAGGCGTTTCAATAATTCTCTACTAAAGTGTAAGCCAGCAGTTGGCGCAGCAACAGCACCTTCGTTTTTTGCAAATACTGTTTGGTAACGCTCAATATCACTTTCTTCCACACTACGCTTGATATATTTTGGTAATGGTGTTTCTCCTAAATCATATAATGCTTTTCTGAATTCGTCGTAAGGCCCGTCAAATAAGAATCTTAAGGTACGTCCGCGAGATGTTGTATTATCAATTACTTCAGCAACAACGTTATCGTTTTCGCCAAAATACAATTTATTACCAATACGGATTTTACGAGCAGGATCCACTAAAACATCCCATAAACGACTTTCAGCGTTTAATTCACGTAATAAAAATACTTCAATTTTAGCACCGGTTTTTTCTTTGTTACCATACATACGGGCAGGAAAAACCTTGGTGTCATTCATCATCATCACATCACCATCATCAAAATAATTGATAAGGTCTTTAAATTTTTTGTGAGAGATTTTTCCAGTAGCGCGATCAACTACCATTAATCTACTTTCATCGCGATTTTTTGATGGATACTCTGCTAATAATTCTTTAGGCAGATTAAATTTAAACATCGATAACTTCATATCTGTTATAGTTTTAATATAAGACAGAACGAAACAAGCCTAAAGGCCATTCCATAATCTTACGGGATTAATAATTTAGAGCGCAAAAATACTAAAATAACTTAATTATGTTACTTTTTTTGTGGTTAAAATTAATTTAGAGTCTGTTCAAAATTATTAGACAAATTTTAAATAGGCTCTAAGGGTGTTAAGATATATTACCCTTTTATCTCCAACCTCCGCCCAATGCTTGATACATATTGATTAGCGCATTCATTTGTAGCTTCTTGGTTTCAACCAATTCTATTTTTGATTCCAAGGCATCACGTTGCGTTAATAAGACTTCCATATAATCTGCCCTTGCTGATTTAAATAAAGTAGTAGAAATATCAATTGATTCTGTTAAAGCTTGTACTTGCTTTTCTTTCAATTCATAACTCTTTTTTAAATTATTAATATTAGATAATTGATTTACAACTTCAATATGCGCTCTTAAAATAGCACGCTCATAACTATAAACAGCTTGCACTTGTTTTGAGTTAGCAGTATAAAAAGAGGCCTTGATGGCATTTCTATTGATTAATGGTGCAACTAAATCTCCGGCCAATGAATACAATAAAGATTGTGGTGATTGTATTAAATATTTAGGATTAAATGCACGGTAACCTGCACCGGCAGTAATAATAAAAGAAGGATAAAAAGCTGCTCTTGCGGCTTTAACATCCAACTTAGCTGCCATTAATGCTAATTCAGCTTGTTTTATATCGGTACGATTTGACAATAATTGCGAGGGAATACCTGAATGAATAGTATCGATTGCCAGATCAGTAAACCCTTTGGAATTCCTTGATACAGGCTGTGAAAACCTTCCCGCCAAAAAATTAATTCTATTTTCGGTTACTGTTATTTGCTGCATGATGTAATATAATCGGCTTTGGTTTTTTAGAACCTCTGCTTCAAATCTTCGCACGGCTAATTCAGTTACTCTGGCAGACTGTTTTTCAAGTTTTACTATTTCAAGTGAATTCTGATAAAGTTCAATATTCTTTCTTAAAATATCTAATTGATTATCTAAGGCAACTAATTCGTAATATGAATTAGCAATTTCAGAAATCAAATGAGTTGTCATAAAGTTTTTACCTTCAATGGTAGAGAGATATTTGTATAAGGCTGATTTTTTAGCATTACGTAATTTTTTCCAAATATCTATCTCCCACGAAACATTAACCCCAAATAAGTAATTTTGCAAAGGATCAGGAAATGCTTTACCTGGCATAATTTCGTTAGTAGCATCACTAGCGCCTTGGCTTGTATATCTGCCTACTTTATCAACACCCGCTCCAGCAACAGCATTCATAAAAGGTAAATAAGCTCCCTTTCGCGCTCTTATTTCGTTATTAGCAATTTTGATTTCCTGTATGATAATGTTCAGTTCCTGATTTTTTGTCAGAGCCGAATCAATCAACGTAGTCAATTGTGGATCTTTAAAAAAATCTTTCCATTTTGTTTTTGCCGTATTAATACTATCCTTTACCGAATTGTAACTTTCAGGAACTGTTTTATTCTCTGTTCTATTAACGATGGCTAAGTTTTTACAAGCCAAAAACGTTAACGATACGCAGGCTATTCCTGCGTATCTATATATGATATTTTTATTTTTCATTTTCATTTTCTTCGCTTTCTTCGGTTTGTGGAAAATTATCAATTTTATGGACAAGTTCTTCAGTTAAAGAACTAGCCTCTTCATTTTTGATTAGTTTGCGACCTTCCGCTATTGAACCAAAAATATAGTATAATCCTGGAACGATGATTACCCCGAATATAGTTCCAAACAACATGCCACCTAAAGCAGAGGAGCCAATTGTTTTGTTACCAATGGCGCCGGCACCATGAGCAAAAACCAATGGGATTAATCCTGCAATAAATGCGAACGATGTCATTAAGATGGGGCGGAAACGCACTTTAGCCCCTTCAATAGCAGCTTCAATAACGGTTGAGCCCTGACGTTGTTTTTGTACAGCAAACTCCACAATCAACACGGCATTTTTACCGAGCAAACCAATCAGCATAACCAAGCCCACCTGAGCATAGATGTCATTTGCCAAGCCCAAGCTCTTAATAAATAAGAATGATCCAAAAAGCCCAGCTGGTAAAGAAAGTATAACCGATAATGGAATAATAAAACTTTCGTATTGAGCTGCCAAAACAAAATACACAAACACTAATACGATGATGAAGATATAGATTGCTTCGTTTCCACGTCTGGTTTCGTCGTAAGATAACGCTGCCCAATCTATATCAAATCCGTTTGGTAATGTTTTTGCAGCCACTTCCTGAACAGCTTTAATTGCCTCGCCACTGCTATAGCCATTTGCAGGCCCTCCTCTAATAGCCGCAGTGTTATACATGTTGTAATGGTTTATTTCGTTTGCACCTTGTTTCTTTTTAATTTTCATAAAGGCAGAAAACGGTACCATCTCACCTTTATTGTTTTTCACATACAAATTCATGATGTCGGATGGGAGTCTTCTGTACTCAGGAGCTGCTTGCACAAAAACCTTAAAGAAACGTTGATATTTAATAAAACCAAGTTCGTAGGTACTACCCACAAAAATAGATAGGGTATTCATGGCATTACCAATAGTTACACCCTTTTGCATAGCTGCTTGATTATCTATATCAATTTCATATTGAGGATAATTAGCACTAAAGAACGTAAATAAACCTGTTATCTCTTTACGCTTTTTCATTTCACGAATGAAATCATTGGTTACTTTTTCCAACAGTTTGTAATCGCCACTATTAGTTTTATCTAATAATTGTAAGGCAAAACCACCGGCAGCACCAAATCCAGGAATGGCGGGCGGGTCAAAGAATTCAATAGTTGCACCGGGAATTAATTTCGCTTTTATTTCCAACTCTTCAATAATATCTTTTACAGAGTTTTTTCGTTCCGACCAGGTTTTTAAATTGATTAAACAAGTGCCGGCATTAGATCCACGTCCTTCCGTTAATACTTCGTATCCTGCGATAGAAGAAACAGATTTTACACCTTCAACTTTCTGAATAACTTCTACTAATTTGTTCGACAAGTCATTTGTTCTTTCTAAGGTTGAACCTGGCGGCGTTTGAATAATAGCGTATAACATTCCTTGATCTTCGCTTGGTACAAAGCCTGATGGGAGGTTATTACTTATTAAAACAATGCCAATAGAAAACACAGCAAATAAACCAATCGTCACTAATTTTCGATGTGCTATTAGTCGTAATAACCAAACATATTTTCCTGTTAGTTTTTCAAATCCCCTGTTAAAGCTATCAAGGAATCTGTTCATCCACGTTTTCTTTCTTGGTTGCCCATGATTATTTTTCAAAATCATGGCGCATAATACAGGCGTTACGGTAAGAGCCACAATACCTGATAGTACAATAGCTGATGCCATTGTAATGGAGAACTGCCTGTAGAATGTACCAACTGGTCCCGACATAAATGATACTGGAACAAATACGGATACCATTAATAATGTGATGGCAATAACAGCCCCACTAATTTCTCCAATTACTTTTCGTACGGCATTATAAGGCGAGAGATGCTCCTCTTCCATCTTGGCATGAACTGCCTCGACGACGACAATCGCATCATCTACCACAATACCAATTGCTAATACAAGGGCAAATAAAGTAACCATGTTGATGGTAAGTCCAAATAATTGCATACAAAAGAAGGCGCCAATCAATGAGATAGGAACGGCTAATGTTGGAATCAAAGTTGAACGCCAATCGCCTAAGAAAATAAATACAACTAAAGCCACTAAAATAAAGGCATCTCTTAAGGTATGAACTACGTTTTCGATAGAAGCATCTAAGAAATTGGAAACATCATAACTCACTTCATAATCCATTCCGGGTGGAAATGACTTCTTCAATTCATCTAATTTAGATTTCACTTTTTCAATAACTTCACTGGCATTACTTCCGTATGTTTGTTTTAATACCAATGCGGCAGAAGGATTACCATTCATACTGGAATAAATATCATAATATTCACTTCCTAAAGAAACTGTTGCTACATCTTTTAAACGAAGATTTTCTCCATTCGGATTTGAACGGATGATAACATTTTCATATTGCTTTGGATCATTAAAACGATCGGTATAAGCCAATACATATTCAAGTGCTTCAGCTTGTTTACTATCACCTCTGCCTATACGGCCGGGTTTACCAATAATACTTTGATCACTTAAGGCTTCCATTACTTCATCAGGCGAAACTTTATATGCTCGCATACGATCTGGATTTAACCACACGCGCATTGCATATTGTCTACTACCTAATATCCTAACTTGCCCGATGCCATTGATACGTTGCAGTTCAGGAACCATGTTTATACCTGCATAGTTAAATAAGAATTTCATATTAGCGTTCTTATCCTTACTATAAAGATTAATATACAATAACATACTTGGGATTACGGGAGTAATTACAACTCCTTCTCGCTGAACCAATATTGGCAACCTATTAGTTACCTGTTGCACACGATTAGAAACTTGAACCAATGCCTGATTAATATCAGTACCTGGATTAAATACCACTTGGATATTAGCTTCTCCAGCACTTGTAGCATCGGAGGTCATATATCGCATACCCCATGCACCATTGATAGATTGTTCCAAAGGAATGATAACCGATTCTGCCAATGATTTAGCACTAGCTCCAGGATAAGATGCACTCACCATTACCACCGGAGGAGCAACCTCAGGGAATTGTGATGTAGGTAACGTTTTAATAGCTAGCGTGCCTATAAATAAAATAACGAGCGATATTACTATGGCAAGTACTGGTCTTTGAATGAATTTACTGAACATGTTTTTTATTTTTAATAGTTAAATTATTCAACATACACCTTTAATTTTGGTAGTACTGTTTTTGGACTTTCGTACTCATATTCAATTTTGTCGCCATCCTTAACCTTACGGATACCTTCTAGAAGTATTTTTTCATTTTCCGACAAACCATTTTTGATAACATATAAATCAGGCATTTCAGAAGCAATCGTAATTTCTCTGGAGTGAACCACATTGTTTTTATCCACAACAAAAACGTATTTTTTTTCTAAAATTTCGTAAGTTGCTTTTTGCGGAATGATGACTACATTTCTAAGAGGGATTATCATTTCTATATTCCCAGTTTCGCCATGTCTTAATAGTTTATCAGGGTTAGGGAATGTTGCTCTGAATGCAATGTTTCCTGTTTCGTTATTAAAATCAGCTTCAATCGTTTTAACAACTCCAGGATACTTGAACACTTGGTTATTAGCCATTAACAGATTTACTTCATGCATATTTTCCTCTGTTACATTCGTTTTATAGTTTAAGTATTCAGCCTCTGGCACATTAAAATAAACCCACATCTCACTATTGTCAGAAAGAGTAGTTAAAAAATCACCTTCATTAATAAGGCTTCCAAGCCTTACTTGAAAGTGATCCATGATGCCATCAAAGGGGGCTCTAATCTCTGTAAATTGCAAATGTGTTTGCGCTAATGATAACTCCGCTTTTGCCTTATTTAATTTGGCTTTAGCTAAAGCTAATTCATTGGGCGATACCACATTTTTTTCCGATAATTGTTTGGTGTTTTGATATTCGATTTCTGCAAAATCAGCATCAGCTTGCGATTTTTGAAGTTCAGCATTATATATTAAAGGCATAATTTGAAACATCATCTGCCCTTTTTTCACAAACTGTCCTTCATCTACATAAATATTTTGTAAATAACCTTTTTCCAAAGCTCTTACTTCAATATGCTGTATAGCACGAATTTGACTGACGTATTCTCTAGTAATCGTTGTGTCTTTTCTCAAAGGGCTAGTCACCAAAAACTTGACTTCTTCTTCCTTTTCTTCTTTTTTTGAATTACAGCTTGTGTTGCACAATACGGTGCATAAGCCAATAAAAATGAGAGTTTTCCTCATAATAATTTTTTTAATGATATTGAAATGAATAATTTAAATAGATGATGTAATGCAGCACATCATTTTTGAAAAGTGATAAAACATTAGGGATGGGATAGATAATTTGAAAGCCTAATGAGATTTCAAATCAAATTCTAAATACTTGGTATTCGATATACC
>JAYVDU010000407.1:0-3546 GCA_043749245.1 Bacteroidota bacterium
AAAAATAATTTTATAGAATACTAAAAACAAGCGCATCTCTATTAAAAACTAAAAGATGATGCGCTATATTTTAACTTTAGTTTCGATTTTTATAATTCAATCTTCATTTTCTCAAGCCTTTATTAATGGGGATGCTATGTAAACTTAGTGCCTATGTAACTTGAAGTACTTATATCAAGGGTAGTTGAAATATAACCCAGTATAAATTTTTTTAACGTCAGTCATTGGTTTCATTAAAAATTAGTTCAAGTATGTTGTATATGCTTGAACTAAATTGTTGGAAAAACCTATATAACGATTTTAAATAATCATCTTCATAAAAAACAACTACTCACCTTTGCCCTAACACACATAGTTTAGCGTGGCGTTTGTCTTTCAAAAGATTTATGGCATTTTTTAAACTGGCAGGAAATCCAACGTTATGTTAAGGTTTAACTTTTTTCTGAAACCCAATCGATCGCTTTTTGCAAATCTTTGTGTTCAAATCCTTTAAACTCTCCTGGCATTAAATAGCTAAAGAAGTTTGTAAACATCCTAATCGCTTCTTTATCAGTAACGATAGCTGCTCTGTTCCATTTAGTAAAATATTTTATCCCCATTACAGCATCTTTCATCCATGCGCCAAAAGTGAAATTTTTAAGGGAAGTTTCAAGCACTAAAAGATAATTCAGTTTGTCTGTTTTATCAATTAGTGCTTTTACTTTTGGCATCACATTTTCCACGAAATCCTTTTCAGTGATTTCTCCTATGGCTTTAAAACCCACTATGTTTATTGGTAAATCTTTTAAATGCAGTATCATAAAATAAATTATCCAATAACTAAAGCATCTCTCATCGATTTAACTTTATCATGGTCTGCCTTGAGTAAATTGTGTTGTGCTTTAATCATGGTTTGCTGTTCGGGATTAAGATTTTGTAAATCGTTTTCCAATACTTTTTTATAAGTTTCTTTTGCCATGTCTTCGCCATATTCGCAAGAGTTTAGGATAGCTTTACGATCTTTGCCTGTAATTGCTGCTTTTACATCCATCCATACACGAAAGAATTTTCCTGACATCATTGTTCCTTCTGCTGGTTTGCCTCCAAGTTTTGTAACTTCAGTTAATAATTCTTGGTTGCATTTTTTGCTTGTAGCAGAGAAATGTGCAAACAAAGATTTTAAATCTTGTTCTTCAGTTTCTTTACTTGCTGTTTCATAACCTTCAATTCTATCGTTGTTGATAGTGATGAGTGTATTTAGTGCGTCTATTGTTTTTTCGTTTTCCATGTTGTTTTTTTTTAATTGATTTGAAAATTGTTTATGATATTGTTTTTTGAATCTTATTACACTCTTAAAGCTCCTTGATTACCAGTAACTAAATTTGTTCCAGTTACAACTGATGCCAACATTTTAAAAAAGTTTATCATCCTGTTTCCGTCAGTATCCCAATAGTAAGCGTTATGTGGGGTTACTTTAATGATAGAAATGTTGGGATCCTCTTTACCCTCTTTAAACCAAATTTTCGCAACTGGTGTCCATAGTTCTTCAATTTTAGCTTTATCTAAAATTATTTCTGCTTCCCCGTTTACTATTAGATAACTGCCCTTTGCAGGATGAGAAAACAAGAGTTGAACATTTTTGTCCTTTTCAATATCTTTGTTTTTATCACTATTCTTTTCACTAAAGAACCAAATATTGCCTTGATCGCAAACTTTTATTGCCGACATAGGCCTGCAGGTTGAGCCATCGTCTGTTTTTAAATTTGTACAGAATAGGCAAATCACTATTTCATCAACTAAACTTTTCAGTTTGTCAATAGCTTCCTTGTTAATTAAATTTTCAGTATTGCTCATTTTGTTTTTTTTATGGATGATTAATTTTAATATAAATTATTTTAAACACTTAAAGAATGTGATGTAAAATTGCAGTTCTTTTTTTAGTTAGGTGTTACATAATTCGTAAAACAAGTTACATTATACCCACCAGCTTGAGCATGTCTTTCGAGCCAAAAAATGATGTAAGGCGAATATCAACATACAAGATGTGAGGAAAAGTTTCACGTATTCATTCTATTTTTTTCTTTCAATTTAACACAACTGTTTTTAGTAAGTACGGCGCAAACACTTTTACTAAACAGTTGTTGCACTAAACCTCACTATTAAAATCATTCTGTTACTGTGGCCTAAAATTGAACTAAAATAAAGTCTGCTTCTAAACTCAGCCATCTTTTTAACCTTCTTTTTGCTTAATGCTTCGACTTCCCTCAAACACAGCCGCCATAAGCCTTAACGATGGCAATAAACATAAAATGACCACGTTAATTTCTGACCTAAAGAAAAGCGGCACACTCGAAGTTTTATATAACCCTCATGCGGTTGCTGTAAAATAAAAACAAATATTACTATGCACTACTAACCGATTAAAAAATAATAGTGTTTTAAAACACCTGCGAACACTATTAACTACAAAAAGTCCTCACTCCAAACCCATCTTCAAATGAGAGGGACTCGAACCTTTAGTATTATTGAGCTATGCCATTTTTCGAAGAACTTAGTCGGTTAGTAGTGATTACTATGCATTAAATTACTGCGTACGTTGGTAGAAGTGCGTTAGGTTTTGCCAAAAACGGCGTGAAATCCAAGTTTTTCTGGCGGCATTGCGAAGATTATTGCGCGAAGAAAAACGGTGCCGATAGTTATCGGCATGGCGTTTTGGCTTGTTACGCCAAGGAATAATTGCTTCTTTTTGATTAAGCAAAAAGAAAGTTAAAGTATAATTGGAGTTTTCTTAATGACACTATTTACAACCGTTTTTAGTTAACTCTTCCTGAGCCATAGTGTTACCAAGTGCTTTCGCTTGTTTTAAATCGGCACAAGAGCCTGGTAAATCGTTAAGGTATTTTTTTAATTTACCTCTAAATAAAAATGCTCTCTCTGATTTTGGGTTTAACTCAATAGATTTGTTTAAGTCAGCCATTGCCAATGCATCTTTTTCTGTTTGGTAATAGGTTATACCACGCTCCAATAACGCTAACTTATATTCTGGTTTTAATTTTAAAGATTCACTAAAATCATCAATAGCGCCTACATAATCTTTTAGCATATACCTGCTAATTCCTCTTTGATAGTAGGTATCATACGACTTATTAATAGCTAAAGCGGATGTACAATCTTCTACAACACCTTTATCATCTTCTAACGCATACTTTGTTAAAGCTCTGTAATATAAAGCAGTTTCGTCGCTAGCATCTTTTTTTGCAGATATATTTAAATCACCTAAGGCTAATAAATATTTTTTATTGTAATAATAATTAATCCCTCTCCATTTATAATGTTTGGCGTCTACTAAATTTAATTCGATTGCAGCATTAAAATCAGATTCCGCCTCTGTATAGCGCTCCAATTCATACTTTGCAAGTGCTCTGTTATAATAGGCTACTTCTTTTTTAGGATCATATTCTATGGCTTTGGAATTATCTGATATTGATTTTTCATAATTTCCTAAATCATAATACGCAATAGCTCGGTTATAATAAGCCGTAGCATATTTGGGTTTACGTCCAATCA
>JAYVDU010000408.1:0-3544 GCA_043749245.1 Bacteroidota bacterium
TTTTATGTGAGCCTCGCAAAATGCAATAAGCTCGGTTAGGTTGTGTTTACTGCTTTCGTAGCTGTTGTTGTTTGGGTTTGGTAGTATAATTTCAAAAAATGTTTTACCAGTTACAAATCGTTTTGCTATCATATCTAAACCTAAATTTTGATAATCGTTGTAAGCATTAATACAAACACTTAAAGCCTTCGCTCTTTCGGGAACTGTATTACTACTTTCAATTATCATTTTCTTATGATTGATGTAATCTTCTAAAGATGCTAGAAACCATATTTTTTTTGATTTTAAAATATAATTCTTTGCAAAATCCTTATCAGGAAAGTGTTTTTCAACGTATTGTATTTCGTCTTTTATTTTAAAAGATATGTTTGCAATTACTTCTGATGTAACTGCACATATCCAATAATTGTGTACTTTATACGCTTGTATCATTTTGCTATTTGTTATATTGTTTAAAAATTTTGTTGAGAGAATTATTTAAGCTCGTTAATTCTTCGGGTGTAAATAATTCTTTTTGATTAACACTAGCGTGTATGTTTCCATCAATAAATACAATCGCATTTAATTTTTTTTGTACACTGTAGCAATCGTTTATTTTACTTTCTAAAAAAGCGTAAATAGTATTAAAATCCTTATCGCCTACAGTTAAGTTGGCTATTTGGTTGTTTGCTTGCTCCACGTAATTTGATACGCAACCGCTTAGCGTTTTGATGTCGTTGTCTGTAAACATTTGTTTATATTTTATAGATTAATAATGTGTTTAGGCTCACTGGTTCTGCATCACTTGCTTTTCTAATGTCCAACGGAACGTATGTTGGGCAAATGGTAGCGAGTGCGTTATGAATTTGCAAATCGCTTTCACCATGAATAAAGCATTCGTTAGAAGTTTTATCAAAGGCTTTAAATATTACTACGGTTAAATTCATACTGTTTTTGTTGCTTTTTTACTGGTTAATAAATCAAGAACTGTTTTGTTTGTATAGACTTTAAATACTTTTTTAGTATTGTTGTCCCAAGTGATAACGCCTACTATATGATATAATAAGCCATAACAGCCTAGCGTTAGTTTGCCTTCGCTATTAACACACAACGAATATTTAATATCAATTAATTCGTTTGCATCAATTATTTTTTTGCTGAATAAATTTTTTAGCCATTTCCACATAGTATTACATTTTTAAGGGGGTTATTAATTAATACTTTTTTTGCGCATTGTATTATTTCTTCCATATATCCGCAAGATGGGGCGCAACCTTCTTCCATCTTAGAAATGAATTGTACAAACTGTTCGGGCGTTTGTATTTTATCAAAATTTTTCGCCATAACTATAAAATATTAAGTGATACATAAATAATAAAGCCATACACACATATATAAATTAATGATAGCGTGAACCAAAATGCAACGCTTCTCTTTGTGGTGTGATAGTGGTGGTGGTGAATGACACCATTGTTTAACCAATTTTTATTGTATTGGTATTCATCAATAGCTTCGCTTGTTTTGCGAACTAGGAAAGGACATACATTGCCTAGTATAAAGTGCGTGAGGATTACTATTAATATCATGGCTTACTTATTAAATGATTCAACTATATTCTTTACTGTAGCTAACTTGAAATTTTTACCGCCATAAATACACGTGACACCCTCTATTCTCAGTTCGTCATTTATTTCATTACTGTAACTAATAATTAAATCTTCTTTACTCTTAAAGAACTCCTGTTGAATTTCTCTAAGTATATTTATCAACTCTTTTTTACGCTCAGGTAACATTTTTCCCGAAAGCCTTCTTTCGTTTTCGAGTGTTGGGATAATCGTGTCATCCTTCATACGAAAATATTTAGCGTTTACTGCCGACCAGTATTTAGATCCTTCTTTTGTTTCATCCCAAGGAAAAGCCTGCATTAAAGCAGTAATATCAGCAATAGTGTCTAATATTAATTCTTCATGCGGTGTGTTAGCAATAGCTTTTTTTAAAATATCGCTTGGTAATGCTTCTGTTAATGCTTGTTGAATTGTTTTCATGTTGTTTGTTTTAAGGGTTAGTGTGTTTAGGTTTCATTTCAAATACTACAGAGGTATATTTTACACCTGCGCTGTCTATTCCTTCGGGATAGTCGAACTCTACTAATTCGTCTTTATCGTTGTGGCGCATTCCTTTTACTTGTTGAACGATGCTATCAGATACCATACGGTTAATAGTTGATTCGTTTACATATAAATTGTAACATATACCATCAATGTATAAGTGTATTCGTGGTATTGCGTTTGGCTCTTTTGCGGGCAATACATCAATTTGCAAATTTTTGGTTGTTGCTGACATGGTGAGTTTTTTAGGAGGTAGGATTTTTATTTTGTTACTTTTTTTTCTATCGCTTCGATTTTACGCTCTAATCTAAGTACCGCCATAATCAGCGCCATAATAAATACTGGAGTTAAGAAGTTATTTATCACTTGCATCATTTGAAGCGCTTCATTTTTCATATTAAGATTGTTTAAGGGTTAGTAATTGTTTTTTATATAGTCTTTAACATTTACATCAAAAAAATTGCAGATGTTTCTGTATTCAGTTACAGTTATTTCTGCCTCGCCCCTAACCAGCATTGCAAATCTTTTTCTTTTAATACTTACTTTTGCATAAAATTCACCGTTTGGTTTAAATTCATATTTTGCCTTCGCATCTAAAACTTGAACTAGTAAATTTTCATCTCGCTTAACTTTTTGCTTTAAATTTTCCATTTGCTTTTTTTTAGGGGTTAGTAATTATTTATTTGCTTTTTTTAGCTTTAATTTTCCGTTAGCTATTTGCTCTAATATTTCGGTTAGTGCATAATCGGCTTTACGCTTTTGCCAAACTGCTTTTATTAATTCGCCACCCTCAGCAGTATTATATTTTGGGTGATGCTGTAAAATAATTTGACATACTTGCGTGTAACCATAGTTACTAAGTATCTTTAGTTTTGCTTCGGTTACTTTTGCCTTACAGGCGTCAATCGGGCTTGTTTCTAACATTTTTTTTTGGTTTATGGTTATTATTAATTGTATTGATTAAGCGGTTTTAAAAGGGGCTTGCTATGGCAACAAGCCCCCTTTTTGTTTATATTTGAAGTGCTAACAAACAAACTATAAACAATGGAGAATAATACCGAGATACCCAACAACAGTGAGCAAAAAGTAACTCAAGCAAACATTTATGATTTTTTGAAGCATCCCAACAGTGTTGATGTTTTCGTCGGTGTCAAATCGCTCGTCGTGGATGTACTCGCCGATTTTAATAAAGGGAAACTTGAACAAATGAAACAAGTGAATGCTTTTCGTTTCAAATCGCAAATTGTTTATTGCGTCTTTGTATCCTTGATTGTAATCGCTATTAGTTTGTTGAGTTATTGGCAACTTATCGAGAAAACTGTTACGGCAACTTTGCTTAGTTTGGTTATCGGCTATACTATCGGTAACAGCAACAAGAAAACTACCTAGTTTATATACAAAGTTTGCGGTGGAGTTTTGCTTCATCTGTTTTTGTATCTTTTTTGACATTTTCTTTG
>JAYVDU010000409.1:0-29095 GCA_043749245.1 Bacteroidota bacterium
GCTTCTGGCAATTCAAATACTTCTTTTAAATTTCTGATTTTACCAATGGGGACATCGTTTTTCAAGCATTGAACAAATAGGTCATCAAATGTAAACTGGTTAATTTTTTTATTTAATAGAGTGTATAATTCATCGCGATTAGCAACGCGTAGTTGGTTAGTTTTAAATAGTTCGTTTTCAAATAAATCAATTTCTAAAATCACACACAGGTTTTTAAATTGCGAATTACTCCCGATAGCAAATGTTATGTAATGCTGATCTTTGGTTAAAAATAATTCGCCATAAGGTGCAATATTAGGATGCAACGAACCTTGCGCGGTTGGTAAGTGATGCGCAATAAGCCAATTAGTTGCCTGATTAGCAAGCGAAGCCAAAGCACTATCAAATAATGACACAGAAATATGCGAGCCCGATTGTGTTTTATATTTTTTTAGTAACGCAATTAAAATGGCTTCTTTCAATTGATGTCCAGCTAATAAATCAATTAATGCTACTGGCATTTTTAATGCTTGACTATTTTTTTCACCATTCATAAACATGAACCCACTTTCTGCTTGTAGAATCAAATCGTAGGCTGTACGTGGGTTTTGAGTGCCAAAGCCATTGATGCTTGCATAAATTAATTGGGGATTTATTTGCACTAACGTTTCATAATCTACTTTTAGCTTCACGTCGTCTCCCAACTTATAATTAGAAATTAAAACATCTGCTGTTTTAATAAGCGCATAAAATGTTTCTAAATCTTTTGCTAAGGTTAAGTCTAAAAATATAATTTCTTTTCCTGCATTTACACTCCAATAATAGGCGCTTGTAAGGTCTTCTTTATTTTCCAAAGGCGATTTCCAACTACGCGTTACATCGCCATTTGTTTTTGGATTTTCAATTTTAATAACCTTGGCTCCAAGTTCAGCAAAAAATAAACCAACCGACGGACCAGCCAAAACGCCCGCCAATTCTACAATCACTAAATCTGAAAAAGGTTTATTCATACTCTATTATTTTATTAAACCGCAGAGACGCAGAGTGGTTATATTAGAATAGTTTAAATATATCACTTCAATTAAATAATATCTGAAACTCTAATTCTATATAACTCATTATTAAAAATGTAAGTCAATTTAAAACTGTGACTGAACAGGTTTATTATCTACAATCACATCTATTTTTTCCATCACCTCGTTCGTCAGTAATGGCAATACTTCCAGAGCTTTTAAATTTTCAATTAATTGTTCTTTTTTAGAAGCCCCTAAAATAGCAGTACTCACATGTGGGTTTTTAACCGTCCAAGCAATCGATAACTTAGCTATCGATGTCCCTAACTCATTGGCTAGTTGTGCTAAGCGTTTTGTTTTTTCGATACGAGAATGTTCCCCTAATGTTTTTTCTTTCAACCAATCCATACCTTCAATGTGCAAACGATTATCTTCAGGAATACCATCATTATACTTACCACTCAAAAGGCCCGATGCAAGGGGGCTCCAGATGGTTGTTCCCAAACCAAAGTCTCTAAATAACAATAAATAATCTTTCTCTAATTTAGTACGTTCAAATAAATTATATTGTGGTTGTTCCATTGTGGGCCCAATTAAATGATGTCTTTCAGCAAAAACAAAAGCGGCCATAATTTCATCATTAGCCCATTCGCTTGTTCCCCAATATAATATTTTGCCTTGTTGAATTAAAGTATTCATAGCCCATACGGTTTCTTCTATGGGTGTATTTTTATCAGGACGATGACAATAAAATAAATCAATGTAATCTACCTGCAAGCGCTTTAGAGCCGCGTGACAGCCTTCTATGATGTGTTTGCGCGATAATCCCGTTTGATTTGGTTTTCCTTGTTCATACCCAAAATATACTTTACTAGAAACTATATAAGAACTACGTTCCCAATTTTTTTTCTGTAAAATAGCGCCCATTACTTCTTCTGATTTTCCGCGCGCATATATCTCTGCATTATCAAAAAAATTAATGCCATTATCATAAGCAATGGTTAATAATTCATCAGCTGTAGTATCACCTATTTGTTTGCCAAAGGTTATCCATGATCCAAATGATAACGTACTTACTTGCAAACCTGATTTTCCGAGTCTTCTATATTCCATGGTATATTGTTTTGTGTGATGATTGGTGTGATAAATTTAAGAAATTGTTGTTAATAATAACCAATATGCTTCGCATTTGTTTATGAAAAAACACTATAGTAAGGATTCAATAATAAATTCTTAAAAATATAATTGCAATAAAAAATCCTCACCAAATTAATGATGAGGATTTTTTATTTAGACATTCTGTCCCGATAGTTATCAAGATTTTTCAGAATCTCAATAAAATTTATTGTTTAATCACTTTAATGATTTGTTGCTTGTTGTTTTCAATAACCTTAACAAAATAAACACCGTTAGATTGATTTATGATATCTAAATTATGGTTACCTGCCTCAAATGTATCTGCAATTACAATTTGTCCTAAAGCATTGGTTACAGTTACTTTTGATAGTGATGTTAATTCAATAGTAAATAAACCGTTATTTGGATTAGGATATAATTTGATTGCTGCATCATTCGATAATGATACAATACCAGTACAAGCACTCACACTTTGTGTTACGATTGCAGAATTAGAACATCCATTAGCACCAGTTCCGTTTACTGTATAGGTTACAGTAGTTGTAGGAGACACTGCGATAACAGTAGCTGTAGCTGCTGTGTTCCAAGTATAGCTTGTAGCTCCACTTGCCGTTAATGTTGCGCTATTTCCTACACATAATAAGGTGCTATTAGTAGCAGCCATTACCGTAGGTAATGAATTTACAGTTACTGAACTTACCGCAGTGTTTGAACTCACACAACCTTTTGTGCTGGTTCCTGTTACACTGTAACTTGCAGTTGCAGTTGGCGATACAATAGCTGAAC
Source organism: Bacteroidota bacterium (assembly GCA_043749245.1). Lineage (GTDB taxonomy): Bacteria > Bacteroidota > Bacteroidia > B-17B0 > Aurantibacillaceae > UBA4416. The sequence continues at coordinate 2,916 of JAYVDU010000409.1, forward strand.
CATTAGAGTAAGTATAAGTTACTGCGCCACTTGGTGTCATTGTAAAAGATTTACCAGTACATATAGCTCCCGAATTTACTGCTATTGTTGGTAAAGCATTAACTGTTACACTTGAAATAGCGCCAACATTTGACACACAACCATTAGCATCAGTACCTGTTACATTATAAGATGCATTTGCTGTTGGGGTAGCAATTGCTGAACCATTAGAATAAGTATAAGTTACTGCGCCAATTGGTATCATTGTAAAAGATTTACCAGTACATATAGCTCCCGAATTTACCGAGATAGTTGGTAAAGCATTAACTGTTACACTTGAGATAGCACCAACATTTGACACACAACCGTTTGCATCAGTTCCGCTTACAGAATAAGTCGCATTTGCTGTTGGGGTTGCAATTGCTGAACCATTAGAGAAAGAATAGGTTACTGCACCGCTAGGAACCATTGTAAAAGAATTACCAGTACATATAGCTCCCGAATTTACCGAGATAGTTGGCAAAGCATTAACTGTTAAAGTATTTACCGCTGTATTAGAACAACCTGTTAAAGTATTTGTTCCTGTTACTGTATACGTAGCTGTTATTGTAGGAGAAAATGCTGTAGCATCTGCCACACTATTTGTCCAACTATAAGTATTAGCTCCTGTACCGCTTAAAGTAGTTGAGTTTCCATTACAAATAACAGAATTTGTAACTGTAGAATTTACTAATGGAGGGACTAAAGAAGTTGTGTATCCGCTAACAACTGCTCCTGGAGCAACCCAGTTAGATGTTGCGCCTGTTAAAGCAAAATTAGTCAATGTTCCTGTATTTGAATTTCCAGAAGCGTCAGTTAAAGTTGCAACCGTTGGATTACCAAATGCATCAATACCTTGATTAAAATGATAATTAGCTACTAAACCTGTTGAAGTGCTTGGTATTTCACAATTTTTATACGTGTTAATTTCACATTGACTGCGAGCCACATTCCAGATACGCACTTCGTCCATTTGGCCGTTGAAAGAGGCGAGAATACCGTTAGCAGTTCCTGCCATGCGGTATTCATTTGCTCCAGACATAGATCCAACATTTGAATTGGAAACACTTGGCATGCCATTAACATAAATACTAACAGGATTGCCATTTTTTGCCACGATGGCTACATGGTACCAAACTCCTGTTACTGGAGTAATTGGACTGGTGACCATTTGTGCCGCACCATCATAGAGATAATGAGTGAATTTACCGCCAGTCAACTGAAGTTGATTAGTGAACCAGGTGTTAGGATTACCATTACCTGTTCCGACTATCAGGTTCTGGTCAACCAGGCTGTTAAGATTAAACCAGCCTTCAATTGTATACTCAGTAAAATTCGGAAAACCTGTTGCTCTTACGTCATCATTAGCACCATCAAAATCTAGAGCAGCTGCTGGTGTACAAGTTGAAGGTGTTGTACTTCCTGTAGTTACGCCACCCGGAGCAACCCAGTTAGAGGTAGAACCGTTTAATGCAAAATTAGTAAGCGTTCCGTCGTTTGAATTTCCAGAAACATCTGTTAATGTATTAACGGTAGAATTATTTACAGCAACAATTCCCTGGTTAAAATGGTAATTTGCCAACAAAGCTGTTGCGGAACCCGGTATTTCACAGTTCATATAACTGATAATTTCACATTGTGTACGGGCAACATTCCAAAGACGAACTTCATCGATAGAACCCTGGAAAAAATTCGCACCACTTGTACCATATTGACCTATAGCAATGGCATCATTAGTATATCCAGAATTTGAAATACCTGAAGCAACAAGGATACCATTTTTGTATAAGCTTGATAATGAATTAGTAGAATTAAAAGTAACTGCTACATGCACCCATTGATTAAGAGGGAAAGTCGCAGGATCCTGAATCGTTGATCCTCCATTATTAAATGTACTTAATTGCCCACCCATTATCCAAAATGCAGCAGACCCTGAGCTAATGATATTATTGGAACCTGATGCATTGGCATAGATCCATGCTTCTTTAGTATAAGAAGAGTTAAGAGGAATAACAGTTCCAATACTTATAAAATCATTACCTCCATCAAAATTAAGTGCTGCTCCCTGTATAGAAACAGTGCCTACAGCAGTATTAGTACAACCAGTTGCCGCAGTTCCATTAACTGTATAAGATGTCATAACAGTTGGGGAAACAACGGGTCCACTTGGCGTATAAGTATAACTAACTCCTCCAGTTGGAGCCATTGTAAATGATGACCCTACGGAAACTGTTCCATTGCTCACAGCTATAACAGGTGGAGCTAACGTCGTTGTGAAGCCAGAAACTACTGCGCCTGGAGTTATCCAGTTAGATGTAGCGCCCGTTAAAGAAAAATTATTTAAAGTCCCTGTTCTTGAACTTCCCGAAATATCAGTTAATGTTGCTACACCACTATTATTAGCAGAAGCAATACCCTGGTTAAAATGATAATTACCAATTAAACCAGTTCCAGTAGTTGGTATTTCGCAATTCATAAACGTATTAATTTGACATGCTGTACGAGCTACATTCCAAAAGCGGGTCTCATCCATCATACCATTAAAAAAAGCTACGCCTACATTGGCCCAACCACTTAACCGGATACTGTTTTGTCCTGTATTAAAATTACGAATTCCCACATCAGTGTATGAAGCAGATAAAACGCCATTTACATATATACTAAACTGTACTCCTGATCTCACTATTGCCACGTGGTTCCAGCTACCTAATGTAACCGGCGTTGTAGGTGTTTCAAAATAAGTTGCTCCAAAACCTGCAGCTGCAAGCTCCATACCAATTTTCCCTGCCGTATGAGAAAGCACGAACCAGTTTCCGGCCCCACCCATTTCAACACTTCTCGTGCTAATTAGGTAAGAACCATTTGTTGTGTTAGGCTTGATCCATGTTTCCAAAGTAAAATTTGAAGTTCCAAAATTTGGATCTGCTAATTGAACATAGTCGCCACTACCACTAAAGTTCAGCGCAGCACCGGTTTGTGCATTTGTTAATAATGAGCCAAATAAGCAGGCTATCGATAGTAGTATTTTTTTCATAGAGTTATAATTTATCGCGAAAATGAAAATTATTCCTCTATAAAAATAATAAATGGGCTGAACGACGAATTAAAGTATGTAAACAACAAAGTAAAAAATACTTGTATCTACTTAAAGAAATCAGACACAAACGCTTGATAGGCTCTTCCTATAGGAAGTTCATATTCTTGAATAATAACACTATTTGTTCTTACCTCTGTGATATGTTCTTTATTTATCAAATACGATTTATGAATACGAACAAATTGCTGTGACGGTAATTGTTGTTGTAATTCTGAGATAGGAATACGTACAACTCTTCTTTTGGCGTCCACTAAATTAATGGTGGTGTAGTTACCATCTGTTTCCATCCATTTAATATCATCACAATTTAAAAGCACAATTGCCCTGCCTTCTTTTACAATGAGCTTCTGCAAAGCAGAAGTATTATTTGTGTTTGCAGTCGAATTAAATAAAGCTAATTCAATAGCAATTAACAAATCTTCTTTTTTAAAAGGTTTAACAACATAGGCACTTGGCCTTGTATGCTTTGCTTTATCAATCGTTGTTTTATCAGCGTAAGAGGTAATATAAATAAAAGGTATTTTGTATTTTGTATTTAATAAATTTCCTAAATCGATGCCTGACCTGCCATTACCAAGAGCAATGTCCGTTAAAACAAAATCAACTTTATTATTCTCCATATAATTAATGGCTTCATCAACAGATTCAACAATTTCCAGAACTTTGCATCCTTCCTTTTTTAAAAAGTCAGAAATCGTTTCGGCAATTAATAATTCATCTTCAACAATCAAAAAACGAGAGAGGGCAATCATGAGAGATCTTAAATTTTAGTACGATTAAAGATAACACTAAAAAATGCGCCATCTTCATTTTTTGAAAGTAAATTACCACCAATTTGTTTTGTCATAATACTTACTAATTTTAATCCAAGACTGTCTTTTCTTTTTTTCGTATCTTCTGGTAAACCCTTTCCATTATCAGAAATAATGACACACCAGTTGCCTTCAACACTATCTTTCGATAATTTTACGTTGATAATTCCTTCGCTTTTGTCTGTAAAAGCATACTTTAAGGCATTAGTAACTAATTCATTAACTATTAAGGCCAATGGTACTGCTAATTTTGTAGGAAATTTAACCGAATCTATATTTTCCTGTATCGCTATTTTACACCTCAATGGATCCACAACTTGACGATGAAAATCTAATACTTTATGAATATAATCTTTCATATTAATCTCTAAGGGAGAGTTTGTATCATAAAGCAATTCATGCAAAGCGGATAAAGACTGGATACGATTTTGGCTTTGCAAAAGGTATTCAGTCAGCTTTTCATTATCGGCATTATTTGCTTGTAATGTTAACAGACTTGAAATAATTTGTAGGTTATTATTAATGCGATGGTGTACCTCTTGTAATAACAGCTCTTTTCGGCCGTTTTCAGATCCCATAAAATCAGCTACCTTTTTTTTATTGTCAAAAGCTCGCTTAGCAAAAAATAATAATCCTAAAATGAGTATGATAGAAATAATAAAAAACACGCGTAATTGTTTATGTAATTTATTTTCAGATTCCAGTCTATAAATTATTTTATCATTTTCATATTTTGCAGATGCTTGTTTTTTATCAAATTCATAGCCCAATTCAGCTTTCATACTCTGTATGGTATTTATTTCATTAAATATACTATCCCTTAGTATGATATAGTTTTCATAATGGGTAAATGCTTCTTTGTAATTATCAAATTCAACATAAATTTGACTGGCCACTTTCTCTAGTGATTTTTTAAACTCAATGTCATCAATTTGTTTCGACAAAGAAAATGTTTTAAGTAAGTACTCTTCTGCTTTTTTTTTCTGATTCAAATCCGTGTAACCTGCGCTTATATTGATTAAACAGGTGCCTATTTCTCCTTTTTTTCCAATTTCTTCTAATATGCTTAAAGCTTCCAAATAATAATTTAAACTTTTGCGTAAAGAATCATTTAGTGAATACAAACTACCTAAATCCATTAGCGTAGTAGCTATTCCCTTTTTGTCGTTAAGCGATTTATCTAAGGCCAAAGCCTTAAAATGATATTCTTCTGATTTTGAAAACATAGCCTGATTACAATATAGATTGGCTATGTTATGATATTGAATAGAGGCGGTATGCTTATCATCTATTGATTCTGAAATTTTTAATGCTTTAAAATAATAACCTAATGCTTTTGACATATCGCCTTGGGCATCATACACTGTTCCTATGTTACCAAGATTTATTATAACTCCCAATTTATTATCGAGCTTTTCGCAATCTGCTAAGGATTTAAAAAAATAATTGAGCGCCTTGGAATAATCCCCTTTATATTTATATACTAATCCCAACGAACCCAAAGCATGGGCAATGCCTCTTTTATAATTTATTTTAGTAGAAATACTAAGGGCTTTATTTTCATAAAATAAAATGGAATCTAATTGATTATTACTTTGAAATAGTTCCAACTTATTTTGGAGAGCAATAACCGTATTCGTGTCATTTTGAGAAAAACAAAAAGAAGAAAAAACCAAAGAAGTAATTAATAATAAAATATATTTCATGATACAAAATAAGCGTTACATATAATAGTTAAGTATATAAGAGAGTGGTTATGGGCATCAATTTTGTTTCAAAAAATTACAAAAACGGTTAATAAATAAAGTGAAAGCACAATCAAAAAAAAACCCTTATTGTAAAACAACAAGGGTTTTTTAAATTAAGATGAATAAAATTTATTCAGCAATTACTTCAAAATTGATAGTTGCTGAAATTTCTTTGAATAAACGAACTTTAGCAGAATATGTTCCTAAAGTTTTGACAGCATCTTCGTTCATTTCAATGTTTTTACGCTCTAAATCATAACCAGCTTTTTTCAAAGCTTCAGCTAATTGAATATTAGTAACTGAACCGAAAATTTTTCCAGATTCGCCAGCTTTAGCTCCAACTTTAACAGTAACATCAGCAAGTTTAGTTGCTACAGCGGTTGCTTCGTTACGTAATTTTTGTTCTTTGAATGAGCTTTGTTTAATTTCTTCGGCTTGCATTTTTTTGTTACTATCAGTAGCTAAAACTGCAACTCCTTGAGGAATTAAAAAGTTACGACCGTAACCGTTTTTTACTTTAACGATGTCGTTTTTATATCCTAACCCTTTAAGGTCTTTTTTTAATATAATTTCCATGTTGTGTTTCCTCTATTTATTATTTTAAACAATCTGCTAAATAAGGCATTAAAGCAATGTGGCGCGCACGTTTAACTGCTTGAGATACCTTACGCTGGAACTTTAAAGAAGTTCCAGTTAAACGACGAGGCAATAACTTACCTTGTTCATTTACGAACTTTAATAAAAAGTCTGCGTCTTTGTAATCAATATATTTAATGCCTAACTTTTTAAAGCGACAGTATTTTTTCTTTTTTGCTTCAACCGATGGTGGGTTTAAAAAGCGTACTTCATTTTTTGCCATTGTTGTAATGTGTTTTTTGGGTTAATAATTAAGCTTCTGCTTTTTTAGTTTTAGCAACTTTAGCTTCAGATAATTTACCACGACGTTTGTCAGCCCAAGTAGCTCCGTGTTTTTCTAAAGCAATCGTTAAGAAACGTAAAATACGTTCGTCACGTTTGAATTGCAATTCTAATTCAGCGATTTCTGTACCTTTTCCAGAAAAGTCAACTAAGTGGTAAAAACCAGTCGTTTTCTTTTGAATAGGGTAAGCTAATTTTTTTAAGCCCCAGTTTTCACGGTGATTAATTTTCGCTCCCAAATCCGTTAGGATTTTCTCAAACTTTTTTGCGGCCTCCTTTGCCTGATCATCAGACAAAACGGGAGTTAAAATGAAGACCGTCTCATAGCGTTTTTCCATTGTTTATATTTTTTTAAATTAAGGGTGCAAATATAGGATAATTATTTGTAATAAATCGCTTTTTCATATTTTATGTAAAATAAATATAACGCGCAAGTAATTGAAAATAAAATACTTGAGGGTAATCATCAATTTAATATATTTACTTAAAGACTCGTTATATCATTATAAATCTTATAAAACCAATGGTTAGGCCAAACAGGCATTCGCTTAATTTTAAGATTTTAGTTTATGTATTGTGTATTTTAAACTAACATTAGGTTTCAATGCGAAATACTAAGATATTCAAAAACGGTAAAATATATTTTCAGTTTTTAATCCACTAACCACGATAGTATTAAACATTTAAGTACTTTTAATGTTACTTTAATTATGATTGGCTTCCGATTCTCTAACTATACTAAACCTCACCAAACGCCCTTTGATAAGTTATTCGATATATTTAAACAATTAATAACGTTTACGAGTGGTGATTTTGATGAAGCAATTAGTTGGTTAACAGAACTAGATAAAGAATATAAATTAACAGAACCTGATTACGGCATCAATGATTTTATTCAAGATTTAAAAGATAAAGGGTATATCAAATACGATGCACCAAACTCTGGAAACATCATCATTACATCCAAAACCGAACAAGCTATTAGAGAGCAAGCCTTAGAAAAAATATTTGGCAAATTAAAAAAAGGCACATCAGGAAATCACTCTACCAAATTTACAGGAAGAGGAGATGAAATGACGAATGATACGAGGCCTTTTCAGTTTGGCGATTCGTTAGAACAAATATCGATGTTAGAGTCATTTAAAAATGCACAAGTTAATAATGGTATCGCTGATTTTAGATTAACTGAAAATGATTTAGCTGTTACTGAAAAAGAACATAAAACACAGACGTCAACCGTGCTAATGATCGATATTTCGCACTCTATGATTTTGTATGGTGAAGATAGAATTACACCAGCCAAAAATGTGGCAATGGCTTTAGCAGAATTAATCAAACGCAAATATCCAAAAGATACTTTAGATATTATTGTATTTGGTGACGATGCCTGGCAAATTGAAGTAAAGGATTTACCTTATTTACAAGTTGGCCCTTTCCATACTAATACAGTAGCAGGTGTAGAATTAGCCATGGATTTATTGCGTAGAAGAAAAAACGCCAACAAACAAATATTTATGATAACAGATGGCAAACCTACTTGCCTAAAAGAGCATGGTAGATACTACAAAAACAGTAACGGTTTGGATCCTAAAATTATCAATAAATGTTTAACGTTAGCGCAAAGTTGCCGACGGTTAAAAATACCAATTACAACCTTTATGGTTGCTAACGACCCCTATTTACAAGAGTTTGTACATAATTTCACTGAAGCTAATAATGGTAAAGCATTTTATACATCGTTACAAGGATTAGGCGATTTTATTTTTGAAGATTTTGAACGTAACAAAAAAAGAAATTTTTAACTATTTTATTTAATAAAAAATATGCAACATATAACAACCTTAGCCGACTTAAAAAAATCAGGATACCTCTCTAAATCTATTAAAGACGAGTTACGTGATAATTTGATTTTAAAAATCAAAAAAAAAGAAAACGTATTTAAAGGCATCGTTGGTTATGAAGATACCGTTATACCTGAAATAGAACGTGCTATCTTATCAAGACATAATATGAATTTATTAGGTTTACGTGGGCAAGCCAAAACCCGTATTGCACGCCAAATTGTAGAACTATTAGATGAATATACACCTTATGTAACAGGCAGTGAGTTAAACGATGATCCCATAAATCCTATCTCTAATTACGCCAAACAATTAATTGCTGAACAAGGAGATAAAACACCTATATCATGGCTACATCGTGCAGAACGGTACGTAGAAAAATTAGCTACACCTGATGTATCCATTGCTGATTTAATTGGTGATGTTGATCCTATAAAAGCAGCTAATTTAAAATTAAGTTATGCTGATGAACGCGTGATACATTATGGAATTATACCACGCAGTAACCGTTGCATTTTTGTTATTAACGAGTTACCTGATTTGCAAGCCCGCATACAAGTGGCATTATTTAATATTTTACAAGAAGGTGATATACAAATACGTGGTTTTAAATTACGTATTCCACTTGATATTCAATTTATTTTTACTGCTAATCCAGAAGATTATACCAATCGTGGTAGTATTGTAACCCCTCTAAAAGATAGGATTGGCAGTCAAATACTTACACACTATCCTAAAAGCATTGAATTATCTAAACAAATTACAGCACAAGAAGCAAAGTTAAGTACGGATCAAAAACAAGACATAGAAGTAACTGATTTATTAGCAACCATTATTGAACGTATTGCTTTTGAAGCCAGAGAAAGTGAATATGTTGATTCTAAGAGTGGCGTATCTGCTCGTTTAACAATTTCGGCTTACGAAAATTTAGTGAGTACAGCCGAACGAAGAATGTTACTGAATAGCGACAAAAAAACAGTAGCTCGCATTAGCGATTTAATAGGAGTAATACCCGCAGTGAATGGAAAAATAGAATTAGTATATGAAGGCGAGCAAGAAGGTGCTGGCATTGTAGCTCAAAACTTATTAGGTAAAGCCTTACGTAATCAATTTACAGAGTTATTTCCTGACCCAAGTAAACTCAAAAAAAGAAAAGAAGCCAGTCCGTATCAAGCCATTATCAATTGGTTTGGAGAAGGTAACGTCGTAGATGTGTTATTATTAGAAAGTGAAAAAGACTATAAAAAAGGTTTAGAAAACATTCCAAGTTTAGCAGAATTAGTAGAAACGTATGTTCCAAAACTTTCTAAAACTCAAAAATTAGTAATGATGGAATTTGTATTATTTGGATTAGCAGAACATTCCTTAATCGGCAAAAATACGTTAGAGCAGGGCGTTCAATTTAAAGATATTTTAAGCTCTATGTTTTCTGAAAAAGATTTTATTGGAGAACAATCTGATAATTAAACCCATTAGTTTGCAACCAACGAATCGGCATAAACCTTATAAAACTTATCGTTTTGCCAATACACATTTTTGATTAGCGTATCTGAATACTGTTTTTGAATGGTATTAAACGTAGAAGCCTTATACTCATTTAAAGCTCTATCCTTAAAATAAAACACGTTTTCATTTACAACATTAAACTCTTTTAAATCTTTGATGGGTATGGTTTTATAAAAGGTTCCATAAATATCAAACAGCATAATTCCTTCTTTTGGACAATTTAAATATAAATACCCGTTATGCTCAATCATAAAATTTGGATTCATATCAATATCTAATATTCGTTTCAAATTACCTGTTTTTACAAGGGTTTTAGACTCACTGTTAAATCTTACCAAACTATTATTTTGTTTATCATACAACCAAAAACTATTATTGGAAGAGTTACAAATTAAACTCGTTTGTTCATAGCCAATGTTCTCAAGCGAAATCATATTACTAGTTGCGGTTAGTTGATCATCAAGAAATAAAACCTGCTGAAAATCCTTGTAATACAGCAGTAACTTCAACGGATTAGACACATCCAAAAAATCTATTTTACCATAACGTTTTACACTGAATGATTTTTGTAACACACCCAACGGATTATATTTAATAATTTGCATGGCATTAATGACATATATATTTCCAAAGCCATCAATTTTTACCGTACAGTTTTTTTCTGGAAAAGCAATGCTTACAGGCTTATCGGAGGTTTGAAACACAAACGAACAACAAACAATAAAAATAAATATGATGATTGATTTAAACGTCATTTTTAATAATGTGATACTAAGATACAATAATAAGTTATGGCCACCTCTATTAAATAGAAATCTATTTTTTTAAATAATAAAACTCGGTGAGGTAAATATATGGCTCAAATAAATGATGCACAAATACATTTTCGCCATCAAACTTAAACAATGAACCATACTGCGCATTCGGTTGCAAAATAATAGGGATACCGGCTGGAGCGTATGCATTACTGCCAATCACTTCGGGCGATTGATACTGAGTTAAAACTTTTTTCACATATTGATTGACTCGCTTTGTTAAGTATTTTTTGTATTTACGATTCGTTTTTGTTGCAGCACTTTCTATGTCTTTAACCGCATGATTCACATACCACCTGACAAATGGGCTCTTCACGCGTTTGTGAAGTACTGCTTTACGATTTGTATACGGATTAACAGGATGTAAATCATATATAGACTGGGTACTAAAAGGCGTTTGAGGCACCCAATCACTAGTATTCACAATTCGGTAGGCCCAACCATTACGTGTGATAAAATCATAATCATAGGCATAAAACATGTTGCCGGGTTTTGGTGCGGCACAACCATATACTTTATAGGTAATGTCTTTTGGAATAGCCGTATCTGGTAAATATTCTAAATAAGAGCGAATTAAATAAGCTAATGCAGCGCCCTGGCTATGCCCTACAATAATAAATTGTTTCACTCCTTTTTTATGATAGTCGTTAATTGTTTTAGTAATAAGTGGGACTAAATGGCAAGCACCTATAGCCCAACCGTGATGCACCAATGCCTTATCATCATTAGAAAATTTGTAATGAAAATTAGTGCTATCATTCAAATGCATAGTTCCTGTAGCCCTGATCATACCACTGTACAAATTCTCTAACCAACTAGATCCTCCAACGGTATAACGAATACAAATAACACCAATAGAATCATCACTCAACCAAAAATCAAACTTATTATTTAATCCAACATTTGGCGAACGATATACTCTTTTATAATGCGCGGGTAGCTTTTTGGGTGCGTATTTATTGGTGTCTTGATGAGCCCACTCTAAATGCAACACATCTAAAAATTCTTGTGCATCAAAGCCTGACTTTAAGGTTGCTTGTGAATAAACAGTGACAGAACAAAAAATAAAAACTGAAAAATAAAAATGTGTTACGAAGCGCATGAGTGAATATATAAGGTTATTTCATTTTTCCAATCCAATGATGGAACTGTGATAATTGATTAATAACGGGCTCTTGATTAAATATCCCAAATACCGCACTGCCACTACCGCTCATGCAGGCATATATAGCGCCGCAATTATATAGGTCTTGTTTTGTTTTTGATACGATGGGGTATTTATCAAAAATAGAAATCTCAAAATCATTTACTAAATCAGTTTTCCAAGTTTCGATGGGTTGTTGAATCACTTGTAAAATAGACCGTTTAGGAGCTTTAGGCTTTACTAAACTATATGCATCTTTTGTATTACTATGAACATTTGGAAAAATTAAAGCAATATAATATTTACTCAAATCTATTTCAATTGATTTAAAAACATCTCCTTTATCATAAGCAAATACGGGTTTATTATGAATGAAAAAAGCACAATCACTACCTAGTTTTTTAGCAACCTGCATCTTTTCATTTTCTGATAATTGCAACTTAAACTGCTCGTCCAATAAGTTAATAAAAAAAGCGGTATCTGCGCTTCCGCCTCCCAGCCCTGCTCCCATGGGTAATACTTTATGTAAATACACAGAGATGTGAGGAATTTTTTTAAATTCTTTAATCAATAAGTAAGCTTTATATAATAAGTTATCTTGCAAATCACCGTGAATTGGCAACCCACTTAATTGTAAATTAAATTCGCTTGGAGAGTTGGTTGTTTCAATAATTTCCAATGCATCGTTCCATCCTACAGGATAAAAAACAGTTTCAATATTGTGAAAACCATCGGCGCGTTTTTCAGTAACATGTAATCCTAAATTTATTTTAGCGTTGGGGAAACAAATCATTAAACAAAACTATGCATTTTATTTAATACTTAAATTTCATTTTATAATTATTAACTTTTAGTTAAAACCTATAGCCCAAACCTACCGTATTTCCTGTAAAGGAGATGGTGGCGTTTTTCAAAAAAGGATCTAAGTGTTTTTTTCTATTATGATTACTAATAAATGTCATCGTTAAATCAAAAATAAATAATCCAGCACCTTGAATAATAATTGCATTACCAAAACCTCGTGAACGCTGCTCTTCTTTTATATCCGTTTGGTGTTTTGCTTGCTCCAAATAATACGTACCACGCATAATATAAGCCAAATCTAATGCAGCATTTACTAAAAACAATTTCTCCACGTTGGTTTGTCTTTTTTGCACATCCCAAACAGTGCCAGTAGGCTTTGGTTTACCAAATAAACTAGGCAATGCTAAGCTTAAATTAATAACGCCCCAGGCACCATTCATAATGTAAAATTGTTTATCCTCATAGTTATTCGTTAAAGCAAATCCTGCAATACTCCCTGCAATATTGGCGCCTGCCCAGGTTGAAAGCACAATCATACTTTGATGTGTTTTTCGGTTTCTGCTATCGTCAAATTGCTTAAGAATAGAGTCTTTTTGAGCAAAAGAAGATGTAATGATAATGGCAAATAAAATTGATAATTGAAGCTTCATATATTATAGTTTTTATATCAAACATACGTAAATAAAAAAGGTTCTCAAATTGAGAACCTTTTTTATTTAATGATATTAAAAACTTTCTTAACTGACACTAATTATTCTGTAATAATTACCAAATATTTAGAGCTAGACCAAAAGTCTTCTGCGTTTAAAATTTCGATTTTTTCAACTGTTTTCTCACCAACTAATTTATAAGAACTTGTTGGGTGATTAGATACTATTTTAGCTTTTTTAGCGCCAATATTAATTGAAGAAGTATTTGAAACATCTACTTTAGTGAAATAATCCTTATTAAAATTATCTTTTAGTTTAGTTGTTTTGCCAATACCAATAAAACCACCTTCTTTAGTGATTACACCTTTTTCAATTAATTCTTTTTTAGTTCCAAAAGCATAGAAAGCTGTATTTAATTTTTCAGTTTTAGTTGAACTTTCTTTTTCTACATTTTCTAAGTTCATAACGATGTTGCTTAACTCGATATTTTTAGCTTCTAATGATGCTTTTAATGCACCTATTTCGCCGTCCTTACTATCAATTTGAGCTTGTAAGCTAGCTATCATTTGTTCTAAACCAGTAATTTTAGATTTAGAATCTTTTAATTTAGCGCTTAACGAACCAATACGGTTTTTGTTTTTTGCTAACAAGTCATAAATAGCTTGAATATCTTCTTTAATAGATTCTTCTTTATTTTTTACATCTCCACTTTGATTATGTCCTGAAACAATTTTTTCTTTTTCTTTAATTGCATTTAAGTTATCTTGAATTTCGTTGAAAGCACTAACAAATTCTTGCACTGCCGCTTCTTTTTCAGATAGCTTACCTGATAATTCTCCATTTACTCCGGATAAACTATCTGCTAATGGATTTCCTTCTTTTTCTGCACTACCGCAAGAAGTTGTAAATAAACTTGATACAGACAGGACGATTGCTGCAATTATAATTTTTAGTGATTTCATATTGTTTGTTTTGCTTAAATTTTTAAAATGTTTGTAAATGTATGGATTAATCTTTTTATTACGATAAAGTAACCCATAAATTCACATTTTTTAATAGTTTAGTTTATCTTATATTTACACAATAAGAAGCGCTTTATTAAATAACACATTCAAGTTTAACTCAATAAAGTAAAAAATTAATGAGCGATTTCTTTAAACGCCTACTGTCTGCTGTCATCATTTCGGGTTTGTGCATACACTTTTGCTTAATTTTCATATATGCATCTCCTTTCAAATTAAAATCCGAAAAATTAAAGTTTATTAGTTGGTATTACACCTACCCTTATTTTCACCAGCAATGGAGCTTATTTACACCCACTCCCAAAAAGCACGTGGCATTGTATGTTCGCTATAAAATAAACAATAATTGGACGGCTTGGGAAAACTTACTTCAAAAACACATAAACCAACATCAAGCCAATGTATTGATGGGTAATGAATCAACCGTTTTATTATATAGCAACTCGCTCATCTATTTAACTAACGCACTCTATTCAAAAAACCAAGTATTTACAACCGAACCAGCAGATACTAACTTTCAAATAGTGAAGCATGAAGTACAAAATGAGCTCAAAAGCGATAGTCAAATACCTTCACTCACCAACTTTGAAATCATCCTTACTTGCCATGAAAATAACATTACAAAAACAGGTTACTTTAAAAATTTAAGTCTACAATAAACACACTCCTTACATATTTATTTAACTCCAAAAAACAGCCTAAAGAAATTGGTTGGTTTAGAAATGCATTGTATTTATTTATTATTTATAAAATTCTGATTAACGTTATCCATTTCAACAGCTTATTTTCAGCCCATAGCTTAATCTATAATGCCCCTAAACATAGCGGTTCTATTAGAGATGTAGCATATCTACTCACTAATTATTATTCAAATATAACCAGCGTTATATGTTTATCAACTGTATTTATATTAGCGTGTATTGGTTTGTTCAAAAAATCAAATTATATAACTAATACACTATTATGGTTAAGCATGATCAACCTCAACAATTACCTCTACCCCACTCTCACAGCTGGTGATTATTTGTTAAATCAATTATTATTATTTAATATTTTTTTTAGTTTCAAACCATCAACTCGTCCGTTTATTCAAGACTTAAAAACAGTATTTCATAATACTGCCTTAATTGGAATTAAAGTTCAAATTTGTTTAGCATATTTTTTAGCTGCACTTTTTAAATTAAGTGATGCGGATTGGCTTGATGGGAGCGCCTTATGGGATACAATTCAAATTCCAGAATACTCTAATTCCTTATTAGCTTCTTTACCAGTGGCAGTATGTGCCATTTTAACCTACCTCACCATCATCTATCAACTAACGTTTCCGGTGATGGTGTTTTTAAATTCAACAAAAAAATATGTGTTTACGTTTGGTATCATCCAACACTTAGTCATTGCATTAGCAATGGGTCTTTTTAGTTTTGGAATAATTATGATCATTTGTTACATCCTATTTTTAAAATATGATGATGGTTCAAAAACAACCATAACTCATTTATAAATAAGCATTTCTAACGTATAGTTTTTAGGGGATTTATTGATGTAAATATTTTAACTACTTGTTAATCAATAAACTAAATATTTTTATATTTAAGATAATTCCTTATTTTTGCAACCCTTATTTAAAAACATAATATGAACGAATCAGTAATTTATTTAGTACCTGCATTAGGAATTGTAGGATTGATAGTAATGGCCATAAAATCTGCTTGGGTTACTAAGCAAGATGCAGGCGATAAAAATATGCAAGAGTTAGCAGGCTACATCGCAGATGGAGCAATGGCTTTCTTAAAAGCAGAATGGAAAGTGTTAAGTGTTTTTGTAGTGTTTGCAGCAGCGTTATTAGCATACTCAGGAACAATTACAGAAGCACATGGCGAAAAATTACATGGCAGTTGGATTATTGCTATTGCCTTTATAATAGGCGCTGTATTTTCTGCAACTGCAGGATACATCGGTATGAAAGTAGCAACTAAAGCTAACGTTCGCACAACACAAGCGGCTCGCACAAGTTTAAAACAAGCATTAAAAGTATCTTTTACAGGTGGTACTGTTATGGGCTTAGGTGTTGCTGGTTTAGCAGTATTTGGCTTAGGTGGTTTATTCATTGTTTTCTTAAAAATATTTCATGTCGTTGAAGTAAATAGTAACGAAATGAAAACGGCTATTGAAGTGTTAACTGGCTTTTCTTTAGGTGCCGAATCTATCGCTTTATTTGCGCGTGTTGGTGGTGGTATTTATACAAAAGCTGCCGACGTTGGTGCTGATTTAGTTGGTAAAGTAGAAGCTGGTATCCCTGAGGATGATGTTCGTAATCCTGCAACTATTGCAGATAACGTAGGTGATAATGTTGGTGACGTTGCTGGTATGGGTGCCGATTTATTTGGTTCTTATGTAGCAACTATTTTAGCAACGATGGTATTAGGACAAGAAATCGTAATTGAAAAAGTAAACGGAATTTATACAGATGGCTTTAATGGCTTCTCTCCGGTATTATTACCAATGGTTATTTGTGGTTTAGGAATTTTATTCTCTATTGTAGGAACTTGGTTTGTTCGTATTAAAGATGATAAGTCAAACGTGCAAATGGCTTTAAACATGGGTAACTGGGCGTCAATGGCTTTAACGGTTATTGCTTCTTATTTTATTGTGATGTATATGTTGCCTGAAGGTGTCATTTCTTTACGTGGTGTAGAGTTTACTAAAATGGGCGTATTTGGTGCCATCTTAGTAGGTACAGCCGTTGGTGCAGTGATGAGTATTGTAACTGAATATTACACAGCAATGGGTAAACCTCCCGTTATGTCTATCATTCAACAATCTTCTACAGGGCATGCAACTAACATTATTGGTGGTTTAGCGGTTGGTATGAAATCAACTGTTATTCCTATTTTAACGTTAGCTGCTGGTATTATGGGCTCCTATTACTGTGCTGGTTTATATGGTGTAGCTATTGCTGCTGCGGGTATGATGGCAACAACGGCTATGCAATTAGCAATTGATGCATTCGGGCCAATAGCTGATAACGCTGGTGGTATTGCCGAAATGAGTCAATTACCTCCAGAAGTTCGTGAGCGTACTGATAACTTAGATGCCGTTGGTAACACAACAGCTGCTACAGGAAAAGGATTTGCTATTGCTTCTGCAGCTTTAACATCGTTAGCTTTATTTGCTGCCTTTGTTGGTATTGCAGGTATTGATGCTATTGATATTTACAAAGCTCCGGTTTTAGCTGGTTTATTTGTTGGTGGAATGATACCTTTTATTTTCTCTGCCTTATGTATACAAGCAGTTGGTAAAGCAGCAATGGACATGGTGCAAGAAGTTCGTCGTCAGTTTCGCGAAATTCCAGGAATTATGGAATACACTGCAAAACCTGAGTATGATAAATGTGTAGCAATTTCTACTAAAGCTTCTATTCGCGAAATGATGTTGCCTGGTGCTATCGCTTTAATTACTCCAATCCTTGTAGGTTTTGTATTCGGACCAGAAGTATTAGGTGGTTTATTAGCTGGCGTAACTGTATCGGGTGTATTAATGGGTATCTTCCAATCTAACGCTGGTGGTGCTTGGGATAACGCTAAAAAATCATTCGAAAAAGGTGTGTTGATTAATGGCGAAATGTTCTACAAAAAATCAGAACCACATAAGGCATCTGTAACTGGTGATACTGTTGGTGATCCTTTCAAAGATACATCAGGTCCATCCATGAATATCTTAATTAAATTAATGTCGATTGTTTCTTTAGTTATAGCACCTTACATTGCTGTTAATATGAATGAAACGGCTTGTTGCAAAGAATCAAACGTAAATAATGAAGTATTTAAATGCACTATTAACGGACAAGAAACTATTTGTTTAAGCAAAGCACAATGTGATAGTACAATGGCTGCTAACATTAAAGATATTGCTGAAGTAAAAGGAATGTATAATGTAGATGGAGCGCACTCTTCAGTTGCATTCAGCATCAAACACATTATTAGCGACACACGCGGAACTATTAATGTAGATAGTGGTGTAGTTAATTTAGAGGCAACTACTGGTGCTAAAATTTATATCCGTATGGATATGACAACTTTAAATACTCAAAATGCTATGCGTGATGGTCATTTAAAAGACAAGCCTGAATTTTTTGATGTTGCTAAATATAATACTGCTATTTTCCAAGCAACTGAAATTACTAAAAATGAAGGTGGAGAATTTGCTTACACAGCAAAAGGCACATTAACATTAAAAGGTATAACTAAAGAAGTAAGCTTAATATTTAATTACGTGGGCTTAACGGAAGGTAAAGCATACACAGCTAAAGGCGAAGTACCTGCTAATATTATTGGCTTCAATGGCAAAACAACTATTAAGCGTGCTGATTTCAGTATAGGTGAAGCGGCAGGCTTAGGCGAAAATATAAACATTGAAATTACATTAGAAGCTACTCAAGCTAAATAAAATTATTATAAATTATAGTTTAAAAGCATCCGTTATAATAATGGATGCTTTTTTGTTTTACATTAGTAGAGCAAATGGATATCATAAAAGAGTTATATAATAGAAATAGCGTTTTCGAAAAACTAACAAAAGAAAGCAATCTAGAAATAACAAGTTTTGATTCTTTCGATTATTACGTTTATGGAAATTTTTCAATATTTATTTCAGAATTAATTAATTACAAAAAGAATAAAACAATATCATATCGTAGTCCATTTTCAATAAATGAAATTGAAAAACATCTAAAAGAGATATCCATTGAATTAATTATCGAATGCGGTTTTAAATCAATTTCAGATATATTGGAAAATGATGTTAATTGGTTATTTAGAGATTTAATAGAGACTACTTTTTTTGAAGAAATAATCGAATTAGATAATATAAATTGTTATTTCCAAAAATATTTTAGTCAAAAAAATAATTTAATTTGGGAAAAGTATAAAAAAGAAATCAGTTAATTTTAAATTGATGTTAGTGATAACGCCAGCGAAGTTTATAATAAATAAATGAAAAAAAACATAAGTATACTTTTAATTTTTTGTTGCATAAATATTCTTGCTCAAACAAAAATAAAAGGCGAAATAGATGAAAATGGGTTAAGACAGGGTGAATGGATTTATGAATATGAAACCCACCCCTCAGTCCCATTAGATAGAAAAACGATTGTAAGAAGTAACTATATAAACGATACACTTAATGGAAAATATTTTGTATTTAGTGAGGACAGCCTGTATAAGTATTATCTAAATACAAAAAACAACGAATTAAAAGGATTTGGATATTTAGTAGAACGAGGCAAGGTGCGTAAAACTTTTTATTATTTTAATAGTAGAGAATGTTTCGTGACGGAATATGATAATAACAACAGGTTATTTAGAACTTATGAATCTAAAGATAATAAAATGGATGGAATTTATATGGTATTCGATAAGGGTAAAATCATTATGAAACAATATTTAAAAATGGATTCCTTAATTTCAGAAGAGATAAATGTCTTTAAAAAACACTCTAAATAAAAAGTTGTAATATTCGTAGCATTTTCAAATGCAGCGGGTCAGAGGATAACACCAACAAGAGCAAAAATTTTTTAATAGTGCAAACAAATAATGAAAAAATTAATAACCCTCGTTGTCGCGGACGTGTCGTCCGTGATCTATAATTATTTAAGCAAGAAATATAACTTTATAAATTCAACATCAAGTTGAACAACAGCTTAAGAATAAGCGCTTAAATTTATTTGTGGCATTTTGCATACAGCACACAAATCACATTTATTATAGGTAATCCAATGATCGCGTTCATTAAATGGAAATTTATTGACATACGGTTTTAAAACTATTTTTTGTTTAATCCACAACGAAGTACTTTTAGGATTAGAAGCATAAAATTTCAATGCTCTGAATGGAAACTTTAATAAATCTTTGCGAGACATTGGGTAACGGGTTATTAATCTGACACAAACTATATCTAAGTTTTTTTCAAGAGTAAGTTCATCATAAACGTCAACCGTTAAAGCATAGCCACTTGTAATTACATCACCACCCCACATTTTATTTAAACATAAAATTAATTTTTCACCATAGGTATTAATCTGAAGCCTCTTATCTTCGAAAGCTTTATCGCTTCGTTCAATAATAAATTCTTTCTCTTTATAATACACATTAAAAAATGGGTTTTCTTTAACGTCTTCCATTTTAACCGTAAAACGGGCATCTTCAAGCACTTTCGAATGATACAGTTGTTTATTGTAATTAATCCAGTGAGTCAGTAATTTTGTTAACTCTGTTATTTTATGTTCCTCAATGTAATTAAGTTGGTTAATTTCATTCAACTCTTTGTGATAGTGTTCATATGCCAAATCGTATTGCTGTTCTTCAGGAATGGTATTTAATACCGAAATATATTCCTGTATACCATTTGTTAGTTTATCACCGGGATTTAAAACAAAAATTTTTGTATGTAACGTGTTTGAAAAATTCTCTTTATAATATTGTTGAACTTTTGTCCTTGCAAATTTTATATGATTAATCCAGTGGTTTTCATTTTTAAGCAACACAAATCCTGGCGCAATGGGCAAGGCATACTTAGGTTGTAAGTAATTTGTATACACACAAAAATTATTTGCGAAATATTGTTCTCTCAATTTCCCTACCTCTATATCATCTTTTGCGGGATATCGTATTTGATTAGGGAAATAGCCTGCCCCACTCCATCCGGATAGGAGGTAATCGATTTTAGGCCAACGCTTACTAATTTCTTTCAACATAAAATTAGTCGCGTTTTCATGATTAGAATTAAGTGCATCGTTAATGTTAACCAAGACTTCATCTTTGTATTTTATAACGATGACACTTTCCAGTGAAAAGCTCACGTAAGTAATTTCAATGTCATTAAATAAATAGGTTTTGAAATTAATGGCTTCTGTAACTTCATTAAACCCTACATGATTTAAAAAAGGTTTTATGCCTTCGCGCCATTGGAAAGAAAAAAAGACTGTTGCATGTTTATTTAATTCTTTAAGCGTAGGAATATTAAGATGATCCTCATGACCATGAGAAATTAAAATAACATCTGCTGAAATATCTTTAATTTCCTTTATCGGCAAGGGCCACAAGTACCAGGCTTTATTGTAGGTTGGCCCTGTTAACCAAGGATCGAAAAGTAAATTAGTATTGTTGCAGCGAATCAAAAAACTTGAATGAGCAAGATATTCTATTTCCATCATAAAATATAAACGACATAAAATTATTTATATTGTGTTAGAAATAAATTAAAATATGTTGCGATAGCAAAACATCCTATCTTTTTTTCCGCCGTTGTTGGTATTATCACCAACAACAAATTTGATTATATTTAGAGAATGCCAAAATTAAATCATGCAGATAATCCTATAAAATTTTATACTGCTAATATTTAAAAACGTATTATACTTATTGGTGATAACACCGACAAGGAAAAAAATACAAGCCTGCGGAAAACTCCTTGGTATCCTCTGGAAATGGGTGTTTTGATTGGTTAAGTACTTGTATTTTCATTGATTATAAATATGTTTTTAAATCGTTTATATTCAAATAACAAAGTAGTTAGGTAGCTAATATTTAAAAGTGCAAAAAATGCAACCAGTGCTGGAGCAAAATTAAAAGAGTAAGTTACTAGCATCGCATTAGTAAATATAATCAGACATAATAGCGCTCCAAGTAAACTTGTTTTTTTATAGATAAGTAAAAGCCCGCCTATTAATTGTAATACAGCAACTATACATATATAAATGCCCGAATTGCCGTAAAATAAAAAAACCATTTCGGGAGAATTTACAGTTTCTATATTTTCTATTTTAAATGAAGTGCCTGTAAATTGATTACCTACAAGCTTGATAAATCCAGCCCATACAGCAAACAAGCCAGGGAATAGCCTTAACGATAATTTAAATAATTTAAGTATACTCATTAAAATATTATGAAAGATGTTTCAAATTTTTAAGATTATCGAATTCTAATTTATAAAATATCCATCCAAATAAAAACAATAAGCCATTATTTAAAATGAGCTTCAAACATGTGTTTTCCATTCCTGCATACAAAAGTGATATCCCATAAAACACTAATGCTAGTGCTGTAAAAACAAACATACTTCTTAAATTATAATTAATTGGATAGTGTTTTTTTCCTAATTGATATGAAATAACCATCATCACAGCATAGGAAGTGAAAGTTGCCCAAGCGCAAGCCATAAAGCCAAAATACGGGATGCCAATAAAATTAATTGCCAACGTAATAACAGCACCAATAATAGTAATGCCAGCACCAAACTTTGTTTGTCCTGTTAACTTATACCAAATAGATAAATTCCAATACACACCTAAACATAGGTTAGCTAATAATAAAATGGGCACTACATCAAGCCCAACTTGGAACTTAATACTAATCGCATTTTTAAGCCAAGGCAAATTCATCATCGTTCCTAAAAAAATAAACAAACAAAACAACACGTAATATTTCATCACAACGGCATTCAGTTTTTTGGAATTTTTATCTCCTGCGGTACTAAAAAAGAAAGGCTCAACAGCATATTTAAATGCTGTGGTAAAAATGGTCATCAACATTGCTATCTTATAACAAGCGCTATACACGCCTAATTGATAAGCCCCGATATTTTTTGGCAATAAGTACTCAAGAATAATTCTATCAAAGGTTTCGTTAGTCATACCTGCTAAGCCTAAAATAATAAGAGGCCAAGCGTATGCGAACATTTTTTTCCATAATACTTTGTCAAACTTATAATCAAATCCTCTAAACTCTTTTTGTAATAGCAATAAACAAATGACGTTGGCATACATGCTGGCCAAAAAGGCATATCCCACGCCTACTTCGGGGTTATATAGTTTTCCTAAAAAAGATTGGGGTTCATGTTGAAACGCATTTTTACATACGATAAAATAAAATACCGAAATGGAAATATTAGCCACAACATTTACTAATTTGATGGTAGCAAAACGTTTGGCGTTATTATTTAAACGTAAACGAGCAAAAGGAATAGCCATAATCGCATCTGTTGCTACAATCAAAATGCACCATATTACAAAATCAGAATGACCTTTGTATCCTATAGCATTAGCAATACTATTAGAGAATATGATGAATATTAATGTCAGTATAACTGTACTTACTAAAATGGATATTAAGGTAGTAGAATAAACCTGCTCTTTGTTTTCGGCTCTATTAGCGAAATTAAAAAACGCTGTTTCCATCCCATACATAAAAATAATATTGATAAAACTAATGTAAGCGAAAAACAATGCATTAGGTGCTAAAACAGCAGGTTCCTTAAAAATATAAGTAAGAACTAACGAAAACACATACGTAATAATACGTGGCAACACATTTCCTAAGCCATAAATAGCGGTTTGTGATGCGAGTTTTTTTAGTGGGTTAGCCAAAATCTAATTTTAGTAAGTAGTAAAAATAAATCATTTATACAGCATTATAAATAGCTAAAACAATAAGATATTAACGCAGCATCGTGCACACTAACTCTACAACTCTTGATTATACAATAAAGCCGCCTTACGAATTTGTTTATTTTTTAAAGATTTATATATAAGTGCAGTAGTTGCTGTAATAACGGCTAATACAGCGCCTGTCAAAAAAATCTCTTTACCTTCCGTGATTGATTGCTTTCCATAATAATAGTTTTTAGCATGCTTATATCCAAAATAAACACCACCTATAAAGCAAATCGGACTCACAATAATAAAACCTAACTGTCCATTTTTTTTACTTTCTGCATTTAATAAACAGTCGTTTAGTGCATCCGAATTTAAGTGAGCATCTCGTTTCAGCATGATTTTAAATGCAGCTTTGTAGCTTATATCGGTATTGTTTATTGAAATGTGGTGGTCTTCGATAACAAATTGCTGACTATTAAGTGTAATAACTGGATTAGCATCCGTTTTTTGCGTTAACTGAAAACGGGATTCTTCTTTCCCATTTTCATAAATGATTTTAACGATTTGAGAATTCTCTATTTTATAAATCACACCATCCGGATTATAAAAATTCTTATAGCTCACCTCAATTTTAGAAATCTCTAAAACCCTTACTAATAAGGGTTCTTGAGTTTTTGTAAAGATGGTATCTTGAGCAACTACCTGTAGTGAAAACACTAAACATAAAAGAAAGTATTTCATCTAAACTTAACGCATATCATTATACATTACAGCAATCTCCGTTCGTTTTTTGGTGCGCTTAGCTTTAAATACCGTTGACATCGTAGAGCCAATCACGCCAAGCGCAATGCCCGTTCCAAAACCACCCATTACAATATTAAATCGGTTTCTATCATAAGAAGAGCCCGGATGGGTTTTAGCATCTTCAGAAGCCACTAGCACTCCAACAAAAGGAGAAAGCAATGCTAATCCCAAACCAACAAAGCCAGCAGTGTATTGCTTTTTTTTGTATTTTTTCATTGCATTATACTCGGTCATTAATTTTACTTTACCTTCTTTATTAGGAAAATTATCAATCAACATCCATAATTTTGTTTCACTTAAGCCCCTATTATTATAAACTAACCGATTACGTTTAATAATTATTTTAGGCGCGTCTGTAGTTGTTGTTGACGAATTAGCTGTTTCATTTTTATACGCCAATTTAGGCTCTGTTGCTGGCTTAACTCCGTCAACACGAATACTATCAACGGTGCCATTGGCAAATTTAATGTATCGAATATCTTGTTTAATAACAATGTATTGTGGTCCATCTAAATTATCAAATCGATGATATTTAATATCAGTAATACCTACTTCCGAAATTTTAGCAGCAATGATATTATTGTTCATAAATCGGATAGAATCCTGACTAAAAAGATTTATGTTTAAACAAACAGAGGATATTATTAAAACTATTTTTTTCATCTTGTAAATGGTTATATTTATTGAAGGTAATCGATTTCATCACAATTTACAAATAATTTCAGCTGCTTTTTCCAACGTCTCATTTTTTTTAGCAAAACAAAAACGTAACAAATGTTGTTGTTGCTGATTACTATAAAAAACCGACAAAGGAATTGCCGCTATGCTTTTTTCTTTGGTTAATCTAATAGCGAAGTCTGTATCCTTTTCATCGGAAATAGTTTTATAATTCACTAACTGAAAATAGGTGCCAGTGCAAGGCTCCAACGTAAAACGAGATGTTGAAATCAATTGCCTGAAATAGTCTCTCTTTGCCTGATAAAACTGATGAAGACCTTTATAGGTAGATTCATCTTTTAAATAATCAGCCAAAGCTAATTGAAATGGATGATTGACACAAAACACTAAAAACTGATGCACTTTTCTAAATTCTACCATTAATTCTTTTGGAGCTGCTACGTAACCAATTTTCCAACCCGTAGCATGTATGGTTTTCCCGAAAGACGATACAACAAAAGATTGCGCTGCTAACCTTTTAAATCGAGCTACACTTTGATGTAATTTCCCATCAAACACCATGTGCTCATATACCTCATCACTAACAACGATAATGTTTTTACCAACTACTAATTTTTGGAGTTCTATTAAATCATGCTCCGTAAGAGTCGTTCCGCTTGGGTTGTGTGGCGAATTAATAATAATGAGTTTTGTTTTAACTGTGATTGTATTTTTTACGGTCGCCCAATTAATAGTAAAATTAGGGTACTCAAGAGTAATAGGTTTTACAACACCTCCATTAACCTCAATGCTCGGAATATAACAATCATAAGCTGGTTCAAATACAATAACCTCATCACCTTTATTAATGAAAGCAGCAATACACGTATAAATAGCCTGTGTTGCGCCAGCAG
>JAYVDU010000410.1:0-3517 GCA_043749245.1 Bacteroidota bacterium
CTGGAATGGCACGTTTAATGGGACTGAACAACCATTAGGGGTTTTTGTTTGGGTGGTGGAGGTTGAAATGTTAAACGGTAAGAAAATTAAAAAAACGGGAGACGTTACACTAATTAGGTAATAACATTAATCTTAGATAATATTAAAGTGAAAAACATACTATACGTATTTATCGTCCTTTTTACATTGAATGGATTGATGAT
This sequence comes from Bacteroidota bacterium, assembly GCA_043749245.1. Classification (GTDB taxonomy): domain Bacteria; phylum Bacteroidota; class Bacteroidia; order B-17B0; family Aurantibacillaceae; genus UBA4416. The sequence goes on from JAYVDU010000410.1 coordinate 204, forward strand.
GAAAGCACAAGATTTTCATTTATCGATGTATGATGCAGCGCCTATGTTTTTGAATCCTGCTATGACAGGCTTAGTTGATGGGAATGTGAGGGTTCATGCACAGTACCGTAATCAATGGAATTCGGTTGCATTTAAACCCTATAACACTGCCTTAATTAGCTTAGATGCACCAAAAGGTAAATGGGGATTTGGTGGGCAGATTATGAATATGAGAGCAGGAGTTGGCAATTACAATGTGTTACAAGGATTGCTATCTGTATCTTATGCAATAGCATTAGATAAAAATAAATTTAATAATATTTCTTTCGGACTTCAAGCAGGCGTTACACAAAAAACGATTGAAGCAGGCTTATACACTTTTAATAATCAATACAGCAGTACTGATGGTGGTTACTTTGACAAATCATTATCATCTGGAGAAAGTTTTAATAAACAATCGTTTGTGACGCCGCAAGTAAATGCTGGGTTTATGTATTATAATGCCAAACAACAAGCTCGTCTTAATCCATTTTTTGGATACTCGGCATTTAACTTGACAAACCCAAAAGAAACGTATTTTAACACAACTAACAAGCTACCTATCAGACATTACGTTCATGCAGGGTTAAGAATAAATATTACTGAATTATTTTATGTAATTCCTAAAGTGTTAATTATGTTACAGAAAAATGCTTCTGAACAAATTTACTCCGTTGATTTAGGGTATTTTTTAAAAGAACAAGAATTTTATTTGTTGGCGGGCATTAATTATCGTTATAATGATGCAGCGGTGCTTTATGTTGGTGCTCGCAAAGGAAGCTTTATGGGCAAAGTTGCTTACGATGCAAACGTTTCGAGTTTACGCGATGTTTCAAAATACAAAGGTGCTTTTGAAATTTCGTTAACATACATAGGAAAAAAATCAAAATCTAAAGAAGTGCGTCATTGCCCTAGATTATAAGTATATGAAGAAATTTTTAGTAGTAATTATTATAGGTTCTGTATTTCAAATATTTGGGCAATCTAAAAAATTGTGGCTGAAGTTTGGAGACGATGCTTTTAATAAAAAAGATTATCCAACAGCTATTGATTATTATACTAAAGTATTAGACGATACAACCATATTAACAGAGCTTGTTCTTCCGTACGAAGTTCAGATTGTTAATTTGAAAACGAAAGATTTTAAACAAGATTCTACTAAAAAAAGTAAATCGAAACCTACTACAGAAATTTCAATATCTGATTATTTAAATCATCAATTAGCATCTGCTTATCGTTTAAACTTTGATTATCAGCATGCCTCTGAATATTATAAAAAAGTGGTTGATAATGGTTCTTATCCAAATGACGCTTACTATTATGCCATCTCTTTAATGCATTTGCGAAATTACAAAGGAGCCATGGAGAATTTAGAAACGTTAATGAGTAAAGTAACGAATGATACATTAAAATCGGCTATACAAAAAAACATTAGCTCCTGTTATTTTGCAATGGACACAAATAGTTACAAGCAAATGATTATTGTTAAAAAGCTGGATACCATTGTATTTAATGCAGGCACTTCTAGTTTTGCACCCATGTATTATGGTAGTTCCAGTAAACTTTTATTCACGAGTGCTCGTAAAGGTGGCGTTATACTGGATCCTGAGAAACAAGATTCAAGGTATTTATGCGATTTATATTATACCGAATTAAAGGATACTGGCTGGATGAAGCCTGTAAATTTTGGCCGCCCAGTAAATACAACATTGCATGAAGGATCCAGCGTAGTGACTTCTGACGATATAATGTTTTTTACCCGGTGGAGTGATGCTAATAGAAATGAGTCATTTATCTATATGGCAAAAATGAAGGACGGTTTATTTTACGAAGCATATAAACTAAGTGAAACAGTTAATAAAGTTGGTTATAAAGCCATGCAACCTTATGTTTCATTTGACGGTACAAAATTATTTTTTTCTTCTAATAAACCGGGAGGTAAAGGAGGGTATGATTTATACATGTGTAACATCGATGAGAATGGATTTACAGGAGAAGCTGTTAACTTAGGAAGTAGCGTTAATACAGCAGGAGATGAAGAAACACCTTTTTATCATACGATCTCTAATACGTTATTCTTTAGTTCAAACGGACATACAGGAATAGGAGGATTGGATATTTTTAAAAGCTCATTAAATGTAGATGATTCTGTATATGCCAAACCGAAAAATTTAGGAAGACCAATAAATTCAAGTAAAGATGATGCTTATTTTATTTTAGATAGAGTTCAAACCAAAGGATATTTTTCGAGCGATAGAGAAGATTGTCCTGGAGGAAATTGTTATGATATATATGAATTTGAAAATGAGCCAATCACGTTTGATATTAGTGGTTATGTGTTTGATGGAGAAACGAACAATCCTATACAGAGTGCTTTGGTAACCATTAAAGATGTTCATAATGATGTAGAGCCTATTTATTTAATTACCGATGAAAAAGGATATTATGCTACACCTTTGCTTGAAAACATGGAATACTTTTTAAAAGCACAAAAGAAAGCCTATTTTGCAGATGCGGCAAGTGCTGTTACAAAAGGATTAACAGAGACTACACATTTGGAACGCGATTTTATATTAAATAAAATACCTGAAGGAGATGTTGTGATTGAAGGTATAGAATACGATTTAAGTAAATCTACCTTACGTCCAAAATCATTGGAAGTATTGGATAAAATATACGATCTAATGCAATTAAATGATAATATTAGTATAGAAATCAATGCGCATACAGATACTAGAGGAAGTGATGCGGCTAATTTAAAATTATCTCAAGCTAGAGCACAATCATGCGTCACTTATTTAATTGGTAAAGGAATTGCTAAAGAGCGCATCAAAGCCACTGGTTACGGCGAAACGAAGTCACTTATTTCTGACGAAGAAATTGCTAAGTTAATTCCTAAAAGCCCTGAGTTTGAGGCGGCCCATCAAAAAAACAGACGTACAGCTTTTAAAGTAACCGGAGAGGGTACACTTAAGACTATTAGTAAATAGGATTTACTTAAAAATTCTTTTGTTTTTTTTCCTTGTTAAATTATTTTAACACTACTAACCGACTAATTTCTTAACAAAAAGATGAACAAGTTTGTCTCTTCGTCGTTGAGCTTCAAAGAAGCTTAACGACGAAAAGTATTAGAAAATCATAATTATTTATTATCACTTTTTTTTCTCATTAGTATAACTATTCCTATGATTGAAGCAACCACCCCAAGTATTATATAAATAGTTGCACTGTTATCTCTTCGTCCAAAAGCACCCGCAAATTGATATCCAAAAGAGTTTTGAAGATTGTTACCATAA
>JAYVDU010000411.1:0-3516 GCA_043749245.1 Bacteroidota bacterium
TCCTTGACGAAAAAAAGTAACAGGGGAAATAAGCAGTGCTTATTTGAGCCAGCAAGCGCGTGGAGTCAAGCCAAAACGCCAAATCCATTTTTATTAACGTTTTTATTGTTTTTTAATTTGGCGCAAATAAGTGCTTCGCAATTCGTCGCACAAAGTGTCTTCGCTTAGCCTCTCGAAAAACTAGGATTTCGCACTGTTTTGGCAAAATCCACCGCACACTTACCAATGTGAATATTAGTTTGCTAAAAATAGATGTAAGGGTTTTGTGGAATTACTTTAAAATACCGTGCACTTAAAATTAATATAACCTTTGTAGGTTATTGATTTTATTTAAAATTTAATAAAATGAGCGAACCCTAAATAGTTCAAACCACATAGATTCATAGTTAACATAGAATGCTTATTTAACCTATGTTTCCTATGTGCCTATGTGTTTTAAAATGGACTATGTATTAATATATTTGGTATAATATTAGTTTAATCAGATGTTTCAGTGTTCTTGAAATAAATTCAGCATTTTAATCTAGCATTATTTCACATCCACCCATATTTTGCAGGGAACTTCCATGCATCCGTTTTTAGATGTTTCATTCACTTCTATAAATCCACCAGCGTAATCAATATTAACTTTAATAGAATTACTATGCGCTTCTCCTTGTATCCAAACACCAAAGGTGCTTTTTCAGTAATGTAGCGTGGTTCATATAACATTAACTTTAAATTACCGGGATTGGTTCCAAAAGTACGAATTTGTTATAACTCATCCTGCGCAAAGCCAATGCGGGATAGCATAAAAAATAGTAGTATTAATTTTAATAATTAAGTCATGAAATATTTTTTAATATAAATCTTGGCAAATTATTTATGTTCCTTATAAATGGTTTATGATATTATCTAAATAAAGAAATATGACCGTTACGAATTATTTTTTTATCCGTGTTTTTCTGAATAGCTTCTAAGTGATAAACATATACATCATCAGGGCAAGGGTTGCCTTTAAAACGCCCGTCCCATTTACCATTGATGTTAGTTGAGCTATAAACCGTATTGCCCCATCTATCAGTGATAGCAAGTAAATAATAACCATAATCGCATTGGAAAACGGGAGCAAATACATCGTTTCGATCGTCATCGTTTGGGGTAAAACTGTTCGGGACAAAAATTTCACAATCGCAATTTTTATATTTTACCAACACACTATCTGTTTTGGTACCACAATTTTTTGAAATACTTTTTACCCAATATATGCCTTCTTTGGTAGCGTTAATACTGGATGTTACAGCCCCTGTATTCCAATAAATTTTTACATCGTTAGGTGTTTTAATAGATAATGTTTTGTTAGGCTCGCTCTCACAAACTAATAATTCTTTACCGAAATTAGGAATGGAGCCAATAGAAGTTGTTACCCGAAAGGTATCTATATAAGCACAACCATTATTATTTATTTTAACCCAATATTTACCCGGTTTATCAATTTTAATATGGTCTGAAAATTCGTTTGTACTCCAGGCATATTTATAATATTTATTCTTCGTACTTATAATAAGCACACTACCACTGCATAATATTGTGTCACGTATTCTTAGTTTTGGTTTGTCGTATTGTTTTACATAAGTGGTATCATAATATATTTTTTTTCCATCACTTATTTTTATCATATATTTTCCTTTATATTTTAGGGAGAATTGTTTAGTATGATAAATAATACTGTAAGGTGTATTCCATTGAAAGGTAGCCGATTTGCTAAACTGTTCTTCTGGAAATTTTACTAAAACAGAATCACCTACGCAAACAACAGTCGTGTCTTGCAATAAATTCAATGGTTTAGTTTGAGCATAGTAGATGCTAGTTAACACACTAAATAAGATGAAAAGGATATGTTGTTTTTTTGTCAATGATGTTTTAATCTAACTGTAATGTGATTGTTATTCGTGTGCCTTGTTCTGGATTTGGTAAATCCAATTTATCAATTATTTCTACTTTTTGTTTTTTGCCGGTAAGCTTTGTATTTAATTCTAAGATGTTTTCGATAGTGCGTGTACCAAGGGATTTATGACCTGCCTTCGCATTTTCTTTTGCTTTATTAAATCCTATACCATCGTCTTCAATAATAATTAATAACGTATGGTCTCCATCTTTTTTGAAACGAATGTATAAATTACCATGCTCGTGTTTGGGCAAAATGCCATGTATAATAGAGTTTTCAGCATAAGGCTGAATAATCATATTAGGAATTTTAATATCTAACGTATTAACACTTTCATCCACTATTACAAAAAAATCAAATTTTCCTTTAAAGCGTTCTTTCTCTAAATCTAAATAATAATTCAAACGCGTTAATTCTTCATGAAGTATGATATCGCTTTGAGCCGCTTTTTCAATGATCATACGAATCAGTCGTGAAAACTTAGCTAAGTATTCACTGGCTCGTAACGAATCGTTAAGATTAATATAATTTTGAATAGACGTTAAAGAGTTGAAAATAAAGTGTGGACTCATCAACGAATTCATCGCTTGATGTTTTAATAAATTAACTTGTCGTTCTTCTTGAACCTTTCTGGTTGTTTTAATACGAATACGTCTCAGCCAAAAATAGGCCGCAGCTACAATAATGACAAGTAATACTAAGGCAATACACACGGCAAAGTAGATGGTTTCTTTAAATGGAATATCTTTTTGTAAAGAAATAATAATAGGTTTAGCCCAATTGATATTGTCGTATGAACATACTATTTCTATTTGATGTTTTCCTCCTTCAATAGATGTTAAATGTATTTGAGTGTTTTCTAAACTTGCCCATTTACCATTATCGTATTTGTATTTGTAATACTGTTTATTTGGTTTTACAAATAAAGGACTCGAAAAATTAATCGTCACATCCGATTGTGAACTTGATAGGGTTAAAGCATTATTTTTTAATTCAATGGGTTGCTCATCAATATCAATAGATGTAATAAATAATTTATCGGCAATACGAATATTTGTCAGTAAATTATCAATACTACATAAGGTTATACCTTTGTCGCTGCAAATACAGCAATTAGAGCCATTAAACACGATGTCGTTGATTGTATTGGATTGCAGTCCATTTGATTTATTATAGATAACCAAAGGATTAAATTGTTGGTCGCAAATAAACAATCCATCCAAAGTAGCAATCCATATTTTATTTTGGTAAAATTTTATTTTTTTGACAGCCGTTAATTGTTGTTCGCCTATTTGTTGGATATGAAGCGAATCTTGAAACACGGTAATACCATTTTCGTGGGCTAAGTAAGTTTTATTTGCGTGATTTTCAATGTCATTAATGCCATAACGAAATATTTGATTAGTGTAATTTTTTGTCTTTTTATCTTTTTCATTATAAATAGTTAAGCCATCGGAGGTGCCAATGTACAATGACTTATTATCATTATACACGGTATTGATGCGTGTGCGATAATCAGGAAAAGAAACAATGGTATCTAGTATGGTGAATTTTTCCTCAGTATAATTTTTAATTTTAAACAGAGTGCC
>JAYVDU010000412.1:0-11324 GCA_043749245.1 Bacteroidota bacterium
ATTTAATTAATAAAGTATGATTATATTTGATACTTAACAAATTAAAAAATAATCATGAAAAAAACATTACTTTCTGCAATAATTATTGCAACTAGCATGGGAGCATTTGCCCAACAAGAAATTACTAACAGCTTAACAGCTTCTTCAACAATTAATTTACCAGCAGATGCTTTCTTAGGCAAAACAGCTACTTCAAGTACACTTACTCCTGTATCAGTTCAAACTGGTGGTTGCGCTACATCAACAACTAGTACCGGTGGATTGGCTTATTATTCGACAGCACAATACACGGCTACGCCAACTTATACTCAAGATGCCAGAGGATATGCGTTTGGTACAGACGTAACTTACTATACTACAAATGGCACAACATATACAGTTACAACGGATATGTCTGCTCAAAAATATAATGTTACAGGCTCAGGTGTTACGATAACTAATGTATTGATTCTAGCGGGTAAAGCAAAATCAAACGGTACTACTTCGATGATAAATGCAAAAATATTTTCGGAAAATGCAACAACAAAAGCACCTAATGCACAAATTGGAGTTACTGCAACTAAAGCATTAAATACCTTCACTACAGGAGTAAGTTCACCTAATGTTTTAACTTTTAGCACACCAGTTCCAGTATCTGCTGGTAATTTTTTTGCAACTGTGCAATCCCCAGTAGTTGGAGGAGTTAATAAGGATACATTGGCAATATTATCAACTAAACTAGGTTGCTCGTCAACAGATAGTTTATCTTGGACTTATACAATTTACAATCCAGCTGCTATATCTCCGTCTTGGAGATCAGTAAAATCTAGATTTAGTTCTAATTTAGATATCATGATTTACCCTGTAATAAGTATTACTACGGGTTTGAATAGCGTTACTAAAGGTGATTTAACATTATTAGCTGCATTCCCTAACCCAGCCGACAACGAAATTTCTATAAACTTTGGATTAATACAATCAAGTAAAGTTGAAATTGAAATTTATGATATTACTGGCAAAATAGTTAACACGATTAAGTTAGATAAATTAGAGTCAGGAAGTCATACTTCTAAAATAAATACAGCAAGTTTAAATGCAGGTGTTTATATGTATTCTATAAAATCTGAAAATGCTAAAATGTTCAGTAAATTTACTATTGCTAAATAAATTTAATTTAAAATTTTTTTAAAAAGTCCTGCACAAAAGCAGGACTTTTTTGTTTTATAGCTATATCTTTACTCGTATTATGGAAAATCCACAAGAACTTATTTTTGCGTCTCATGCGCTTTCACCTGAATTAAAAACAATAGCTACTAAAGTTTTAAATCAAGAACGAATTAGTTTTGATGAAGGTGTGTACTTATATAAACACGCCAACCTATCATATTTAGGTACATTAGCAAATTATATCAGAGAACGAAAAAACAAGAATTATGTTTTTTTTAATCGTAATTTCCATGTTGAGCCTACAAACATTTGTGTGTATACGTGTTCGTTTTGCGCATACTCTCGCCTTATTAAGCAGCGTGAAGAAGGTTGGGAACTATCCATCGAACAAATGATGGATATAATTAAAAAATATGATGGACAAGAGGTGACTGAAGTTCATATTACAGGTGGTGTTATTCCCAAACAAGATTTAGCATTTTATACAACGTTGTTTTCTGAAATTAAGAAACATAGACCAGAATTACATGTGAAAGCTTTAACACCGGTTGAGTGTCACTATATTTTTAAAAAAGCAAAAGTGACTTATGCTGAAGGCATGAAACTATTGAAGGAGTCCGGCTTGGATTCGATGCCAGGAGGTGGTGCTGAAATTTTTGATAAAGAAATTCGAGATAAAATTGCAGGCGGAAAATGCAGTGCAGAAGAATGGTTAAGTATTCATGAAATATGGCACGGGTTAGGAATGCAATCTAACGCAACCATGTTATATGGCCATATTGAAAGCTTTGAAAACAGAGTAGATCATCTTGAAAGATTGCGTCAATTGCAAGATAAAACAAAAGGCTTTAATGCCTTTATTCCATTGAAATTTAGAAATGGGAATAACGACATGTCTGATGTGCCCGAAGTGAGCGTGATAGAAGACTTACGTAATTATGCCATTAGCCGCATTTATTTAGATAATTTTGAGCATATCAAAGCATATTGGGCAATGATTGGCAGAAGCACAGCTCAGTTATCACTTAATTTTGGGGTAGATGATATTGATGGAACGATTGACGACACGACTAAAATATACAGCATGGCTGGCGCCGAAGAACAAACGCCAAAACTAACGACTCAGCAGTTAGTAGATTTGATAACACAAGTAAAACGAACGCCCGTAGAAAGAGATACGCTTTATCATATTGTGAAAGACTATTCTGTTAACTAGTGTCAGCAAGAAAACTCTAATTTCATCGTTAAGCTTGTCTTAAAAATCGTCATTTGCAACGCTTCGACTGCGCTCAGTGTAAGCAAACTCCCATTGTTTATGCCGCTGGAGCAGTATAGCAAGCCTCGAACTTATAATTTTCTTATCTTACACGATATTTATTTGCAAGCACTAACTGGAATTTTAAATGAATTATTTTTTTCTGATATTTTTTATACTGTGCCTATTCGTTCCTATTTATAGCTACGTAATTTTTCCGTGGCTAATGAAACAGAAAGCCAATAAATTAAAACCAGAAAAAAATAATTATTCTAACATCACTGATTGGCCTGCTGTAACGATTGTGTTTTCGGTATTTAACGAAGAGCTTGTAATTATTAGAAAATTAGAATCATTAATTCATTCTGATTATCCAAAAGATAAATTACAAATACTGGTTGGCTCAGATAATTCTACAGATAATACAAATGCTATTATTGAAGAGTACATCATTAAGTATCCTTATATCAAGTTGGTTCAAAAAACAGCGCGTCAAGGAAAACTCAAAATCATTAACGAGTTAGTTGATTTAACAGATACGCGGCACTTAGTATTTACAGATGCAAATGTGTTTTTTGAACCCGCTACCATTAAGGCTTTGGTTTATAATCTAGTTGTGAAAAAAGCAGACATGGTTTGTGGAAATATTTTGAAATTTTCTCCGAAAAACGAAGGTATTTCTGACCAAGAAATATTTTATATGAATTTTGAAAATCAATTGAAATATCACGAGAGCCTTGTTTATGGCTTTATTGTAGGGGTTGAGGGAGGTTGCTATGCGATAAAAAAAGAAAATTTTGTGAAAGTACCTGATGGATTTTTAATGGATGATTTCTTTATTACATTAGACGTTATTTCAAAAAAAGGGACAGTACTATTTGAGCCAGAAGCTTTGTGTTATGAAGATGTGAATGATGCGCCTATGATAGAATTTAAACGAAAGATTAGAATTTCTTTGGGTAATTTTAGAAACTTAAAATACTATAAGCATCTGTTGTTTCCTATCTACAAGGGTTTTGGATTCACTTTTTTTTCGCACAAAGTATGCCGTTGGTTAACGCCATTCGCCATTGTGTTTTCTTTTTTTACAGCACTAGGCATTAGTATGTACTGTCCGTTTTTTAAGTGGATACTCATCATGTACAGCTTGTTGATTTTATTACCGCTTCTAACCATTATACTCGAAAAGGCTAAAGTGAAATTGCCTTTTATAAATGCGTTAGGACATTTTATATTAATGAACTTTGCTTTACTGATTGGTTACTTTAAATTTATAGGAGCTTCTCACGAAAGTGCGTGGGAACCGCCAAAACGAAATGTTTAATTATTAGAGATGATTATAATAAAACGATATATTTACTTAATTTAATACATAACAATATCATGACAAGTAACATTATTTACAAAGGTGAATTAAGAACAGAGGCCACTCACATTCAATCTAATACTGTAATATATACAGATGCACCAAAAGATAATCACGGTAAAGGAGAAGCGTTTTCTCCAACAGATTTAGTTGCTACAGCTTTAGGTAGTTGTATGATTTCGATTATGGGAATAGTAGCCTTGAAAGAAGGGATTACGCCCGTTGATGGAACGATTGCGGAAATAACAAAGATCATGTATGCCGAGCCACGTCGCATTGGAGAGGTACATGTTAAACTTATTTTCCCTAACCGAGCTTATACCGATAAAGAAAAAAAAATATATGAGCATGCGGCGTATACTTGCCCTGTTGCTAAAAGTTTACATTCCGATATAAAACAAGTGATAGAATTTATTTGGTAAAAATTAATCATAAAAAAAACGCCTAACAGTTGAACTTGTTAGGCGTTTTTTATTCAGGAGAGATTCATTAATACCCAAACACATCTTTTAGTGTAAGGTATTTTACAGAGCCATATTTTTCAAGTGTTTTGATATCTAATAAATCTTTTTTACCTAAAATTAAAATGGACGCTGGTTTGTTTTTAATTTGCGCATCTTGAAATGCTTTCACATCAGTAAATGTCATTTTAGATACTTTACTATATACATCTTTACGAATATCAGTTTTTAAGCTAAATTTTTCTGCATTAATATAATTAAATAATATATCTGCTTTGTTGATACGTTCTGTATTGATGTTTTGTAAAATGGCTTCTTTAGCCGCACCAAATGCGATATCCGACTTAGGCATGCCATTTAATAAATTGGTCATACCTGCCATTGCTTCAGGTAATTTATCAGCTTGCGAACCAATGTAAGAGAAGTTATAGTATGGTAATTTTGGATCACGAGGAATACGATAAACAGAATAACAAGAATATGCTAAGGCTTTAGATTCTCTTAAATCCTGAAACACTAAGGAACTCATACCTCCACCAAAATACTCGTTATACATCGTAATAAGTGGCACGTTTGAAGCTTGGTATTTTTCGCCTTCTGTTAAGATAACAATCTCAGCTTGCTTCATATCGTAGTCAACTACATAAACTGTATTGTTAAACGGTTGCACAACAAAATTAGCTTCCGCGGGAACAGGCTTTAATCCTGTAGTTGGCACAGTATGGTAGTTGTTTAAAGATTCTTTTACATCGCCAATTAATTTAGGACCATAGTATAAAATCTTATGTTCAAATGTCATTAATGATTTTACTAAGTTAGAAATTTGATTAGGTTTTAGTTTGGTTAATTCTTCTTCAGATAAAAGATGAGTTGATGGGTTGTTAGCACCATACTTAGCATAGCTTACCATCATTTTTTGTAAGATGGTTCTTTTGTCTTGCTTGGCATCACTACGTTTTTTAAGAATATCTGACACTAAATTTTTAAGTGCAGCCGAATCAATTTTAGGATCTGTAAATAAGCTCTCAAATAATTGCGTGGCTTTATCAAAGTTTTCGCTTAAGCCCGAAAGACTTACCCACGTTTGATTTTCAGAATTAAATACGTTAAATGAGCAACCTAATTTATAAAACTCTTGTTGCACTTCGGCAGGTTTCATTTTAGATGTTCCTAAATAAGGAATATAATCTATAGCAATTGGTAACAATTTATCATTGTTAGTGCCCATATCAAAGGCATAGTATAAATCGAATAATTGATTTTCTGTATTTTGACTATATAATACAGGAACATTACCGTTCAGGGTAGTTTTCATAATGTCCTTTTCGTAATCAATAAACTTAGGCTGAATAACAGCAGCTGAATGTGTTAACACCGATTTTACAAAAGGAGACTGATCGTCGCGATTTACCTCTACAGGCGTAATTTGAGGCTTTTCAACTTTCTGAATGTTTTTATCTTCCCCAACTCTTTTATAAACCACAACATAATTATTATCGCTGTAGCTCGCGTTTACAAAATCCATTACTTCTTGTTTGGTAATTTTTGATAAACGATCAATCGTATTTACCGCATATTGCCATTTGGTATCATTTACAAAAACATCTACCATAACAGAAGCTCGTGATTGATTGTTTTCAAGTTCCTTAGTTTTTTGTAGTTTCATGTCTGTAATAACCCCACTCATCAACCAATCAGGGAAATTTCCTTTTTTTAGTAAATCTAATTGTTCCAATAATAATTTTTCTACTTCTTCTAATGTTTGTCCTTCCTTAGGTTCGGCATATAAAAGATGCGCACTATAATCTTTTAATATGTAAGCATAACCACCGCTGCTCAATACTTTTTGTTGCTGATTCAAATTCAAATCTAATAAACCGGCTCTACCGTTACTTAACAACAAATTGATTAGGGTAATCATGTCTGCATCTTTAGAACTAGCACCTGCAAAACGCCATGCCATGATTAAGTTTGAAGCATCAGGACCAGTAATTTCTTTTTTTACTTTTTGGGTTATAGGAGCTTCTTTTTCATAGATGTAAGGAACGACTGGTTTTGAAGGCATAGAGCCAAATTTCGCTTCAATTAATTTAATCGTTGCATCTGGATCAAAATCGCCACTTAAGCAAATTGCCATATTATTGGGCACATAATTGGCATTGAAATACTTCATAATTTCTTTCATCGACGGATTTTTTAAATGGTCAATCGTACCAATCGTCGTTTGAGTTCCGTAAGTATGTTTTATAAATAACCCTTCAAATACAGCTTCCCATACTTTACTATTATCGCTATCTAAGCCTCTATTCTTTTCTTCGTACACAGCTTCTAACTCTGTATGGAACAATCGTAATATTGGTTTTCGGTATCGCTCGGATTCGATTGTTAACCAGTTTTCTAATTGATTAGAAGGAATATCATTTACGTATACTGTTTGATCAAAAGAAGTGTAAGCATTGGTGCCTTGTCCGCCAATACCCGCTAGCATTTTGTCGTACTCGTTCGCAATAGCATATTTTGCTGCTACTCCAGAGATGCTATCAATTTGATGATAGATTTTTTTACGAGCGGCTTCGTCCTTGGTGCCACGATATACTTCATATAAATTTTCAATTTTTGTAATTTCAGCAGACTCTTTAACGAAATCTTTAGAACCAAATTTATCAGTGCCTTTAAACACCATGTGCTCCAAATAATGCGCTAAACCTGTAGCTGTAGAGGGATCGTTTTTACTACCCGCTTTCACCGCAATGTAAGTTTGAATACGAGGTGCATTTTTATACACGGTCATATATACTTTTAATCCGTTTTTTAAAGTGTATATACGTGCTTTAAAAGGATCGTTAAGCGCATACTCAAAATTAATAGAAGGTGTTTTTGAACCATCTTTAACAGTTGTTTCTGCAGTTTTAGGTTTAGTAGTAACTGACTTTTTAGTTTGAGCTGTTGAATTAATTACGGCAAAAGCTAAAGCTATTGGCAAAACTTTTTTTAATTGAATCATGGGTTTATTAATTTTATAACGAATGTAAATAAATTCTTGTAAAATACTATTAATTTAACAGCTTAAAATCTTCCATTGTAATAATGCGGTCGCAAAAAGTATACTCTTCTTTAATGGAATTGGAACAAACGATTATGGTTTTTTCTGAAGCATAATCTGCTATTAGCTTCTGGTACCAGCTGATAACAGTGGCATCCAGATTAGTGGTAGGCTCATCTAAAAACAAAATAGGCGTATTAGCTAAAATAGCGAGTGTCAATTTCAAGCGTTGTTTCATGCCACTCGAAAATAATTTAATGTATTTATCTTTATGAGCCGAAAGGCCCGATAATTCAATAATTTGGGCAGTATCCAATTGATTTAAAAATGGTTTGTAAACAGCAACATGCTCTATTAATTCTTGTAATGTAAAATCTTCTATTAATTCTAAATAAGGTGATGCTAAACTTTGGTAGTGATAGTAATTTTCTGCATCAATAATTTTTGAGTTTTGTTGATAATTAAGAGTTCCTTCATTTAAACTCAAATACCCTGTAAGGGCTTGCAATAAGGTAGATTTACCTGAACCATTCAGGCCCAAAATAACAATTTTTTCACCTTGCTTCACATCCAGTGTTACATGTCTGAAAATCCAGTCTCTACCAAATTTTTTTCCAGTATCGGTAAGGGTTATGTTTATGGGTGTTTGCAAGATAAAGGGAAAGTTGTAGGGTAAAAATACATATTTTTTTAACTTAAAAACCGAGTAATTCAGTAAAAGATATACCCTTATACGCAATTGGTAAAAATGTTATCTTTGCGCCGTGGTAATTATTAAACGCATATTAGGTACTATCTGGAAAACCTGGTTTCTCTTGGTATTTTCTGGTTCCTTTTTATTACTATATCCATTTTTTTATTTCACTATTAAATCTAAACGGTTAGAAACAGCTTTTAAAGTTAAACGTGTTTGGACTAGATGCATTGCTTATGGCTCAGGAATTATTCCCATTTTAATTTATAAATCAAAATCTAAAAAAATGCCACAACCCTGCGTGTTTGTTGGTAATCACACCTCTTACTTAGATATAGTATTATGTACTTTATATATTGATCATTTAGCATTATATATGGCTAAGGCCGAATTAATAAAAGCGCCCTTATTTAAAATATTTTTTCAAGGTATGGATATTACTGTTAATAGAAAAAGTAGGATGGATTCGCATAGAGCATTTATCAAAGCAGGACAAGAAATTGAGAAAGGACGCAGTATGATTATTTATCCAGAAGGTACTATATCTGAATTTGGAAAATTAAAACCGTTTAAAAATGGCCCATTTAAATTGGCTATTGATAAACAAGTTCCTATTGTGCCTATTGTGAATTTGAATAATTGGCAATTATTACAAAATGGCGGTTACTTTAAAAGTAATGGCAGGCCTGGATTTGCAAAAACAGTGATACTGGAGCCCATTGATACTAAAGGGATGACGGACGATAACGTAAACGAACTCAGAGAAAAAGTTTATACATTAATTAATGATACATTAACGACTTATTATGGCACAAAAAATTGACATCAAAACCGTTGAAGAAGTTGCGCATTTAGCGCGTTTAGAATTTAGCGAAGAAGGCAAAGTAGAAATATTAAACGAAATGAATCGTATGTTGGCTTTTGTAGATAAATTAAATGAAATGGACACTACCGATGTAGAACCATTAATTTATATGACAGACGAGCATAACGTATTGCGCGAAGATGAGCCTAAACAAACAGTAACTCAAAAAGAAGCATTGAAAAATGCCCCTAAAAAAGATTCGGATTACTTTAAAGTTCCGAAGGTGATTGAGAGTCATTAGTTATCGAAGTTATAACGCTGTTTAAATATGATGATCACTTATTTACAGTGGTATGAACGATTGAATAGAATATAAAAATAACTCATGACTCTTTCAAACAATAAAATACTTATCACTGGCGGCGCTACTGGCATAGGCTTAGGGCTAACGGAACGATTTATAAAAGAAAATAATACCGTTATTATTTGTGGCAGAAGAGAAGTTGCCTTGCGAGAAGTAGCTGCTAAATTCCCCACTGTAATTACCAAACAGTGTGATTTAGCGATTGATACGGAAAGAGAAGAATTGTATCAATGGGTCTTAAAAAATCATAGCGACTTAACTGTATTGATTAACAATGCTGGCATTCAGCAATGGATGAATGTTTCAGACGATAATTTTTTTAAACGTGCCAAAGATGAAATAGCAACTAATATAGAAGCGCCTCTTCATTTAACATCCTTGTTTATAAACTTACCTTCATTAAAAACAATCGTGAATGTGATATCTGGATTGTCGTTTGTGCCATTAACTAAAACGCCTGTATATTCTGCTACAAAAGCATTTTTTCATTCGTTTACGTTGTCGTTAAGGCATTTATTGAAATCAAAAAATATTGAAGTCATCGAAATTATTCCGCCTGCACTTAATACCGACCTTGGCGGAAAAGGCTTGCATGATGCAGCCCCGCCCGTTAGCGATTTTATTGAATCTATATTTGATCAATTAAAAAAAGGAAGCAACGAATTAACGTTTGGTTTTAGTGAAGCAATTGTTAAAGCTACTCCCGATGATTTGAAAAATGCATTTAATAGAATGAATCCTTAAAGAGCATTCGTTAATTTAAGCCATGCTCGCGTCTCCTTTTAAATAGGGCGTTATCAAGCGTCATGAATTTTAAATAAATTTCAAAACCTCCTTGCGATCGACTTACTTGTGTGTATTTACTCACGTTTATATCATACGATAAGCCAATAGCATATTTTCCCATATCCAAATTTACCTGTGGAATGATGGCATCGTTTACTCGATAGTATACTCCAATGTTTAAGCCTGTTTCTGTTTTAGCACCCGTTATTTTTGTGTTGTTTTTAAAACGGTATCGAAGATGCGTGCCAATATTAATTTCTTGTGCGGTTCCTTGTCGCAAATAAATTAAGCTTGGTAGTAAGGATATTTTCAGGTCAAGACAAAAAGTTGGGGAGGATAAAATAAAAAGTTAGTTTTGATAAAAAAACTATCGAACCAACAGATTATAAATTACTACATGAATTATTTCCAAAAGAATTAATGGATTATTTTGCGATAACTGGTTTTGAAACCTTGTGTAGCATAGAAATTAAGAAAGAATTTTGGATAATTGAGTTTGAAGAAAAGAATGAGCTTCCAGAAGGCTTTTTGTCCTCAGACTATGAATCAAAAGGGTTTACAGAAAGTAAATTAATTCAAGATTTTCTACTTCGAGGAAAAGGTGTTTATTTACGCATAAAGACCCGTAGATGGCGGCATAAAAACACAAAGGCAATTATTAAACGTGATTTTTCTTTTATGGCTGATGGTTCAAAATTTACTCAGGAACTATCAGATTTTTTAAAAGGTGCAAGTGGATACAAGGCCGGATACCATGAACAATATAGCCAGTTATTACGGAGTAAACAGTAAAACTTTACAACGGCATTATAAGCATAAGGTAAGTGGTTTTAAAGAATGGAATCAATTACCTCATGCCGAAGATTATTTAATATATCCTGAAAATATTACAGACACATTAAGCATAGATGAAGTAAGTTTATCTAAAGGAGAGCTTTACACTTTTGTAACCAATAAAAAAACCGGAGTTAAAAACAAGCAATGTGTTGTCGCAATTATAAATGGTACAGAATCAAAACTGATACAAAGTGTATTAGAAAAAATTGCCTTAGAAAAACGACAACAAGTAAAAGAAGTGAGCATTGACATGGCTCGTAATATGGGATTGGCAATTAAAAATAGTTTTCCAAATTGTAAAATGGTCATAGATCGTTTTCATGTAGTACGATTAGTAATGGATGCCATGCAACATATGCGAGTAGATTTACGCTGGAAAGCAATAGCAGAAGAAAACTACGCGACTAAAGAAGCTAAGGACAACAACCAAAAATACATTGCTGAAATATTACCAAACGGCGATACTCTCAGAGAACTACTAGCAAGAAGCAGATACCTGCTATATAAATTAGAAGATGACTGGACACTTAATCAAGCCAAAAGAGCAGCAGTCCTTTTTGAAAAATA
>JAYVDU010000413.1:0-3502 GCA_043749245.1 Bacteroidota bacterium
TTTAAAACTAAACGATAGAGAAATACTCATGCACGCAAGTAAAATATCCCATAAATTAGCTACCGAAATGGCTGAAAGCGAATATGAAAAATTTAATCAAACACAAATCAATAACATTGAAAGTGATTTTGATAAAGAAGTTAAAAAAATTCAAGAATTAAAACCTAAGAGCAGCAAACCTAAAAAATGAATTGTATATTTGCTTAATAAAATTACTAGATGGTAATACAAAGAACTGAAAGTCAAATTTTGATAATGTTCTAGCTTCTGTAAATTTAGATGGTTACTACAGTTAATAAATTATTTGCTCAATTGATAGTAAAGCTCCTCAAGAGCAAGTTGATGAATTAGCCCACTATGCCAATAAATTATGGTGGGAAGAAAATGAAAAACGCTTTTTACCAGAGTGAAATACTTTAAAGAATACTATGAGAGACTGTTAAACTTAAAAAACAGCCTCGATGCCAGAATTAAAACACGGAATTGTTAAAGTAAAAACCCTTTTACAACTTGATAATTTAAAAATACCCGATTATCAAAGACCCTATAAATGGAACATTAAGAATGTAAATCAACTGATTGATGATATTATTTTCTTTAAAGAAAAATCTGCATACCGAATAGGAACTGTTGTTATGCATAAAGACACAGATCAAAAACTAAATATAGTTGATGGACAACAGAGAAGTATAACTTTAACTTTAATAGCATTTGCGCTTAAAGCACACGAACAAAAAGCGGACTCACTGAAAAAAATAAAAGACTTTGACTTCGAAAAGCTACCTGATTTTGAATTTAGCAATGAGGAATCGAAGAAAAATATTCTGAGTAACTACCAAGAAATTGTAAGAAGGGTAAATCAATCTGAATTTGACGAAAAAGTGATTGACTTTTTTTTTAATAAATGTGAAGTTGTTGAAGTTATAATAACCGATGTTTCTGAAGCCTTCCAATTTTTCGATTCACAAAATGCACGTGGTAAAGATTTAGAACCTCATGATTTACTTAAAGCTTTTCACCTCAGAGAAATGCTTCACTTGCCTACAAAAGAGCAAACCAAATCAGTTGAGGCTTGGGAAAAAATTAAAACCCTTGAATTAGTTGATGTATTTGGAACTTATTTATTTAGAATTAGAAATTGGTCGAAAGGTAATTCCGCTCGCTATTTTACAAAAAATGATGTTGACCTTTTTAAAGGAATTAGTTTAAATAATTTGGAAGTCTTTCCTTACGCCCAATTATTTAGAATTAGTCATTTTTATACAGAAAATTATAATAAAGAATACCATCGTAGCATCGACCTACACAAGTTAGAATACCCTTTCCAGATTGACCAAGTAATTGTTAATGGAAAACGCTTTTTTGAAATGGTAATTCATTATAAAGAGATGATTGATGAGATAACTAATTGGGAAACCTCCCCTTTATCTGAGGATAAAAATGAAACTGGAATTTTTGAAAAATTAGAAAGATATGACGGTAGAGTAAGGACAGGTGATAAATATGTACGTACGCTGTTTAATTGTGCACTTATCTATTTCTGCGATAAGTTCGGTATGAAAAATTTGACACAGCCAGTAATTGACAAAATTTTTATTTGGGCGTATTCGCTCAGATTAAAGAGTTATGCCGTTCAGATGGCTTCAATTGACAACTATGCTTTAGCTTTAGATACTAAATTCTTCAAAACCATGAAAGAATCCATAAATCCAAGAGAAATCATGAATATTAATTTGGAAACCATAAATAAAAACGAATCAAGTAAAACTGAGGAAATTGTAGAATTATTCAAAAAACTTAATTATTTTGATGGAAAATAACATTACCCAGCTGAACATTAAAAAACTATTCAGCGAGGACGAATACTTAATACCGATTTACCAAAGAAATTATGCTTGGGGTGAAACAGAAATAGATCAATTGATTCAAGATATTGTGGATTCATTATTAAAGAATGATAATTCTGCAATGTATTATCTTGGCTCATTAATAGTAGATGAACCTAAGGATGGAAAATTTGAAACCATTGACGGTCAGCAAAGGCTCACGACTTTATTTATAATTTTGTGTGCTCTTAAAAATGAAATTCTTAAACAAGAGGATTGTTTCGCTTGGTTCAAATTTAATTTAAGTTTTTCAAGCCGAAAGAAATCAACTGAAACGTTGGAAGCTATTTTTAAGCATAATTATAAAGAATTAGTTGGAGATTATACTTCTGAGATTATAAAGGCTTCTGAGATTTCTACTAAATCAATTAAAAAAATTCTCAATGAGGTTAATCTTTCACCAGAAAGATTTTACACATATTTTTTAGAAAAAGTAGTGATACTACGAATTCCAGTACCACCCGATACAGATTTGAATCATTATTTTGAAATAATGAACAGTAGAGGTGAACAATTAGAAAAGCACGAAATACTTAAAGCTAAATGTTTGGGAGTTTTAAAAGATGAAAAAGAAAAATCAAGTAGGTATGCTTTTAATTTGATTTGGGAAGCATGTGCAAATATGGAAAAATATGTTCAGTATGGATTTAGTGTTGGTCAAAGAAGCATCCTTTTTGGTGAAGATTTAAATATTCTTCCAATAGATAAAGAAGTTTTATCGAAATTACAAGAAGCGAAAGCGATACCTGATCCAAATAATGATAGCAATCAAGAAATTGCTATTTCATTAAAAAAACTTATTAACCCTAAGAATAAAAATCAAACCTTTAATAATCCTACAAATAAAAAAGATGAAGATTCACCAGATAGATTTAATTCTATTATAAATTTCCCCAATTTTTTATTACACGTTTTGAGATTACAAACGGGAAAAGATATTGCTTTGGATGATAAGCAATTATTAAAAATATTTGATGATCAAAAAATTGATGTAGATTTTGTTGAAAAATTTGGGCTTAATTTACTCAAAACTAAATTTTTATTCGATAAGTATATCATCAAAAAAGAATTTACAAAAGACGGTGATAAATGGAGTTTGAAGCGCTTGAAAATATACAATGACAATAAAATTAATTTCACTAATACCTTTGGTCTTGATGAAAATGAAAATAGCATAGATTTAAATTCACAAGCCGAAAATAAAAACCTTATCATGTTACTTTCTATGTTTCATGTTTCATTTCCAACACAGGTTTACAAATATTGGCTCAATGCTGCATTAAAATTTATTTTTGAAAAAGAAGGAGAGTTTAAACCCTTAGAGTTTATTGAGTATTTGGAGAAATTAGGGGAAGCATATCTAAAAAATCGTTTTTTAGCTAAAGACCGAAAAAGTTATGAAGAAATCATTTACACAAACAATGGAATATATATTGAAAGTGAAATTATTGAATTGAAACTTGACCAAGGCACAGACGTTGAAAATTTTATTTTTAATTATTTAGATTATTTACTTTGGAAAAAATATAAAGATGAACTAATGACAGAATTTAAAGAATTTAAAAATTTTAAAGATTTTGAATTTACATTCAGAAGTTCAGTTGAACATTATTATC
>JAYVDU010000414.1:0-3497 GCA_043749245.1 Bacteroidota bacterium
GTGGTATTAAGTTTCGGACAAACATATACTTATAATTCTTCTCAACCAATTACGTATGTAAAATCCACTAAGCCTGTTTATGTGCTTCATGTATCTGGTTATGGTTGCCGATTAAGTGGGGATCAAGTACCACCGTTTTACTGTACTGGAACTAATAATTCGGCATTTACTAGAGCAAATTCAGATTCCTTAGCTTTAAATTTATTTACAAGAGCTGGTTTTGAAGGGAATTTCACTCTAAACGGTAATGCAAGCCTTATTCCAGCATCAGCTTTTACGTTAGTTCCAGGCTCATCGGGTGGAATTATGTCTGCTAAAATCTATTTCAATACAACAACAATTCCTGTTGGATCCCATAATTTAGTAACAAATAATGCTGACGTTTTTGGTTTAGGTATATTAAATGGATCTTCAACCAGAGGCTCCGCTTATGGTTATACATCAGAATTCACCTCTTATCCTTATATTAATGCAGGGGCTAATGCTACTATTTGTGCTAATGGTAGTATTGCTTTAAATGCGAGTATCGGTGGTGGTAATTTAATTGGAACATGGTCGACAAATGGGTATGGTTCATTTGCATCTGGCTATACCGCGCTTACTAACACATATACTCCAAGCCAAATTGATACAACTATTAAACCTGTAAAATTGTTTTTAACAACAAGTGGTGTTTGTCCTGTTTTAAGAGATACAATACTCCTATCTGTTAAACCTGCTCCAATTGTAAACGCTTCGGTTGATCAAATTGTATGTGGAAATAATAGTTCAGTTTTGTTAAACGGAACTATAGCAGGAGGGGCTTCAACAGGAACTTGGTCAAGTACAGGAACCGGAAGCTTTGTTCCCAATAATGCAACATTAAATGGAACTTATAAACCAAGTAGCTCTGATACAACTTTAGGATTTGTAAAGCTTATTTTGACCTCTACAGGTAATGGTATGTGTTCCCAGGAAAGAGATACCATGAAAATTACCTTTACGAAACCACCAACCGCAGATGTTATATTAACTAGTTATTCAGTTTGTGCAAATAATCCTACAGTTTCAGTTAGTGGAACAATTGGAGGATCATCAACAACTGGTAAATGGACAAGTAATGGTTCCGGGAGTTTTAATCCGAGTAACATTCAATTAAGCACGAATTATTTTCCTAGTACAGCCGATATATTTGCCGGGCAAGTAAAATTATATTTAAGTTCAACTAATAACGGTAATTGTACGCAAGCTAAAGATAGTGCGTTTATCTATTTTACGCCATCTCCTTCTGTAAATGCAGGAGTTGATTTGTTCTCTTGTAAAAATGATTCAAAAAAAATGTTAGCAGGTGTTATAACCGGACCAACAACTTCAGGATTATGGAGTGGCGGAAGTGGAACATTTAGCCCAAATAATACTGTATTAACAGCAACTTACACGCCTACGGCTTCTGAATTGGCATCAGGTTTTGTTAATTTAACACTAACAAGTACTAATAATGTGAATTGTAATTCGGTAAACGATATTGTTAAAATTACATTTGTTCCAAAGCCATTTGCCAATTTTAATTTTGCTAATTCATGCTTAAATAGCACAACTATTTTCACAAATTTTTCGTTACCAGCAATTGGAACTATCAATCAATGGAATTGGAATTTTGGAGACGGGGCAGTCAGTTCAAGTCAAAATACATCTCACACTTATACAGCAGCAGGATCGTATACAACTCAGTTAGTCATTAGAAATACTTATGGATGTTATGATACGATTAAACAAACACCTACCATTTATCCATTACCAAATACGGCTTTTGGGATTAATAGAATTTGCACAGGTGCTTTTTTAAATTTAGTGTTTTCAGATAGCAGCTCAATTTTAGCTCCAGAAACAGTGACTTCTTGGTTTTGGGATTTTGGTGGGCCAGGACAAAGTAATATTAAGAATCCCACACAGTTATTTCCAGGATCAGGATTATATAATATTAGTTTAATTGCAACATCTAATCATAATTGTAAAGATACATTAGTTAAACAAATTACATTAGCTCCAAGACCGATTGCTGGTTTTGCTTATTCTTTGTCGTCAGGCGTAAATGTTGGAACTATAGTTAATTTTGTCGATACATCTAAGTACGCATCTAACTGGAGCTGGACGTTTGGTGATGGAAGCCCTACCAATACAACTCAAAATCCAAATATCATTTATTATTCAAATGGTATTTATATTGTAAAACAAGTTGCGTATGACGCTTATGGATGCAGTGATACCGCTAAAGTTGTGATTAAAATTAATAACGTAACCAGCGAAATATCAACTTTGATTCCGAATGCTATATCACCTAATGGCGATGGTAAAAATGATGTTTGGAAATTGGAATTTTTAAATATTTTATATCCAAATGCAGAAGTTGATATTTTTAACCGTTGGGGAGAAAATATTTACCATTCCGTAGGCTATGCTAATCCTTGGGATGGAACATACAAGTCCGAAAAATTACCAGTTGGAACATATTATTATGTATTGAATTTGAACGATGCATCTATTCCTGAACCCTTTAAAGGTGGCATTTTGCTAATACGATAAATTGAAAAAATATAACTACATATTATCTCTTTTTGCAAGTATTTTTATACTTCATGTGGTAAGTCGTGCACAACAATTGCCGGTATCTACAAATTATATTTTAACGAACTATGCTTATAATCCGGCAGTGGCAGGCTCTATGCCTCATGCAGTAGCAACTATAAATTATCGCAATCAATGGGTTGGCTTTACGGATGCTCCAAAATCATATATGGTTAGTTTACACAGCAGTGTTGGAAAACAAAAGAAAGTTGGATTAGGTGTATTAGTAAGTTCAGATAATACGGGCTTGTTAGGAAAAACATCTGGCTACCTAACATTTGCTTATCATATTAAATTAAATAAAACCTATAAATTAGGATTAGGCGTTTCTGTTGGTATGATTCAATATCGTATTAAATTGTATGATGCAAAGGTTGCTGATACTGGCGATGATTTATTAACAGGTAACTTATTATCTAACAATGTATTTGATTCAAATGGTGGATTGTATTTATATAGTGATAAGTTGTTTTTTGGCGTTTCAACCTATCAATATTTAGGTAATACAATTACTTGGAAAAATTCAAAAAGCACCTTATCCCCTCATTTTTATTCAACATTAGGCTATACATTTAAAGTATCAAAGACGATTTCTGTACAGCCATCGGTACTTCTTAAATTTAACAATCCTACGCCATTACAGCCTGAATTCACCCTACGAGGTTTGTATAAAAAAATATTCTGGGTTGGTGGTTCTTATCGGATGAATGATGCTGTTAGCGCTTTAGTTGGTTTTACAATCAAGGACAAGCTTAATATTGGTTATTCGTATGATTTTCCAATTAATAAAATAAGAACTTACACAAGTGGTTCTCATGAAATTGTATTATCATATCATTTTATAAAAAATAAAAAGAAATTAAATGCGGATGAAGTTGAGTTAAATGATATTG
>JAYVDU010000415.1:0-3490 GCA_043749245.1 Bacteroidota bacterium
GGGAGATGCATTAACAGGTATTATTACTGGATTATTAGCACAAGGTTACAAGCCTTTAAATGCAGCAAAATTAGGCGTTTATCTTCATGGTTTAGCAGCGGATATTACTTTAAAAGAACAAAGTATGGAAAGTATGCTAATTACTGATGTAATTAAAAACATAGGAGAGGCATTTAAAAAAACAATTCAATAATAATTTATGTGTGAATATTACAAATAATTGAAACAACTTTGTAATAGTGTATCGCTTTGGTGTGTGTTTATTTACAAAATAATCTTACAAAATAATAAAAACAACTTATTATGAAAAAGGCAGAAAGAAAAGTATTAAGAACAAAGCTCCTTACGGCAGTTAAAAAAGTTTTAAAAGACAATAACGATCAGCTTAAAAATAAAACAATTAAGGCAATTAAGAAATCAATTAAACAAATTGCAAGAAAGACCGATAAAATTACCAAAGTTATACCTAAGGAATAATCATTACAGCTACCTTTAATTCAAATAAACAAAACAATAATAATACCGAATTAGTAAAGGATATTATTATTGGATTGTATGATGGCTTAACCGTTCCTTTTGCACTGACCGAAAGGGTTAAATGGTATTTTAGACACAAATCATTTGATTATTGTTTCGGGGTTGGCAGAAATAACAGTCGGTTGTATTTCTATTTGGCTAGGTGGCTATTTGGCAGGACAAACAGAAGTAGATCACTATGATTCTGAATTAAAAAGAGGACATGCCGAGATTGATAATATGCCATTAATTGAACTCCAAGAAGTAGAAGATATTTTAACAGAACTAGGTATAGAAAAATCCTTAAATAAACATGTAGCTCTACAAGTAAGTAGAGATAAAAATCGCTGAGAGGAGTTTATAATGAAACTTAAATTAAAAATGGAGAAATCTGTAAAAAATAGAGCTTCAAAAAGCGCTATCACTATTACAATCTCATAATTAGTTGGTGGCTTTATCCCATTGTTCCCTTACATAATTGTTTATGACAATAAAACTGGTTTTTATATTTCTTGCTCAACAACAATATTGGCATTAGTTGTTTTCAGATATTTTAAAAGTAAAATGACTGGTAGACCAATATTATCAGGAGCGATAAAAGTTGCTGTAACTTGTATCATTGTACCAAAAGCAGCTTTTCTTTTAGCAAAGGCGGTGAGTTAGTAATATTACTTACCTCCGTTTGATTGGCGATATGAAATTCTAAGTTACCACCTGAGTAAATTAATTTGTAAATAGTGTTTGTTTATTTTAATATTTATCAATCCTCCTCACTAAGATTCAAATTTATTTTCTTTGTCTTTTTTTGTTTCTGAATGTATTTTGACTGCAATAATAATCCCAGTAATTACGATTACAGTACCCAAAATATACACCCAGGTATAATCCTTTTTACCTCCATTAGGAAGATTTTGAGAGACTGCAATTTCGCATGATGGAATTATAGCAGGTATAGTTGCTTTTTTTATGGTTGTACCGAAATTAGCAATTTTTGAAACACAACCTGTTGGCGCGTAGCATTCGAAGATATTTAATGGTCTTAATTTTAGCATGATGGTTATATTTTTTTAATTTCGCAATCGGTTGAACTTAAAAGGATGAAGATTATATTTCCAAATCGAAATACTGTTTGATTTAATTCATTTTTGAGTGGCAGATATGATGCATTTAAATCAAATCCTATTTTTTTTAAATCTTCTATCGTTAATTTAAAAATGTTTTGACTGTGATAGTATTCCAGTATTTGAATGTTTTTCCGCCTGGCTTTAAATTGCGAATTCTCCCATTTATAAATTTTTTGTGCATACAGATATGCAGTTTTATTTTTGCATATCAGACTGCAAAATCTTTTCTTTGGATTTTTTAAATCAAATGATTTGTTGCATTCCGGGTTTGAACATGGTTTTGTTTTCATGGTTTTGTTTGGTTTTAAAAGTTAATGACATTTTTGTTGAGATAGTCCATGATGCTTTTTTTGGAATACATGATGTTTCTACCATTTTTGCTTTGTGTAAATAAGATAGTGCCTGTGTCTCTAAATTTTTGCCAGGTCGTTTTGGATTTATACGGTAATAATTTCATGGCCTCATTGATAGGTATCCAATCGGAAGTTTCGGAAATGAGTTTTTCCTGCATAAACTCTCTGAGAGCCTGCTTAACATAGCCTTTAAATTCCAGTTTGAGTTGCTCAAAGGCTTCACTATCCAATACAATTACATTCACACACCAAATTTATGGAGCATTTTTTATTTAACACCGTAAAGGTCTTTGATTAGTTCTTTGAAATTCAAAGAACTCCTTGTGAAATACTTATAGGTTTAAAGAATTGAGTATTTCAGTTATGGGTTTCATATTTCGTTGAATATATAAGCGGTCGTCAAATCTAAAAATTACCTCGTTTAAATTTACGTTAAGGGAGTTTTCAGATGTTTTAGCATTCAGTTTGAATAGATCGAAGGCGATTTTAGAAATGGAATATCCCCGATGGACATTTTCCTCATCAGCTAATTTATATAGTAAATAAAACAATTTTGTGATTGATTTTTTAGAGTTCCAAACTATGGGTTTTAAGTGATTTTTTAAGGCAAATTCATTTTCGAATAACTTTTCAAAATCGGAATTTGCTTCAATTAACTCATGCTCAACCAGCGCATCGTGCAAGTCTTTTAAATAGATGGCCTTGTTTGGAAAATAGAAGTTTTTTGAATCTTGGGTTCTAATATACTTATTAATATTTGGTAATGAAATAGCTTCGCTATATGCTAGCGGACTAAATGTACCCGATCCTCCCTGTGGATTATTTAAATTATTTTGATTTTCAAAATCTTTAGAAAAAGCATTTATAATGTCGGATAACTCTTTATTATTATTTATTAATAGTCTTGTAAATAGATTGAGCAATTTGATTTCGAAATTTTTAAATTCTTTGGTTTTTTTGATGGATAGTTTTGATAGTTGCTCATGGCCTTGCATGCATTCATCCATTATGCTGTCATTAAAATGTTTATTGGAGATAAGATTTAAATCTCCAGAGAAGGTGACAGTACCATT
This sequence comes from Bacteroidota bacterium, assembly GCA_043749245.1. Classification (GTDB taxonomy): domain Bacteria; phylum Bacteroidota; class Bacteroidia; order B-17B0; family Aurantibacillaceae; genus UBA4416. Next base: position 3,067 of record JAYVDU010000415.1, read on the forward strand.
TTTTAGTGAAGCTATTTCAGTGACGAAATTTTCCACATTAATGATGTTGGAAAATAGGTGATGACGATTTTGTAAATATGAGTCCCAGGATTTGAAATTAGCTTTAAGGATTATTTCGTTTTGGGTATCCAATTCTCCCTGGTCAAAGTTGAAATTATTGACTTGATGAACGAATTCGAAACAGGAAGGTATTATTTGAGATAAATCCATATGTGAATTTACGAAAAAGAAATGAAAAGGTGTAAAGTTGTAAACATACCCCAAAATGTTTAATGATTGTTTAATGGACGAAAAATAAGGACACAAAAAAAGCCTCTCATTTCTGAGAGGCTTTCCTTCTAACTCTACCAAACATTAGTACTTTGAAGTAGTACCCCAGACGGGACTTGAACCCGTACGTCCGCGAAGACACAGGATTTTAAGT
>JAYVDU010000416.1:0-3483 GCA_043749245.1 Bacteroidota bacterium
TCTGTTTCGTTTGTCGTATTGGTTGCTTCGGAGCGTTGACTTTGCCCGCCGTTATTTATTAATATATCAATGGTTCCAAATTTTTCGATAATTTGTTGAGCATATTCGCTGGCTTTTGAAGTATCAGCTAAATCGAACGGAATAATTAAATAATCTTCTTCCTTTAGTTTTGCTTGCTTAGCAACTCTTTTCAGCTCTTCTTCTCGCCGAGCCGATAAAATGAGTTTGGTTTGATGTTTGGCGCATTCGTGAACCAAGGCTTCTCCTATGCCAGAGGAAGCGCCTGTGATCCAAATTATTTTATGTGTTACATTCATGTGTAGTTATTATTGTTTTTTTAGTTGTCACATGGTATACCCCATTATCTTCTCCCGATAGCTATCGGAAGAATTTTGTTTGCAACAAACTCATTGTTAGTGGGCATTTCATTTTAATAAAGCAAGGTATTGATTGGTGATGTATTCCATACTATGGTATTCTGCGACATATTTTTTTGCGTTTTGAATTAGACCTTCTGTTCTTTCATCATGATTTAACACCGCATCAATACATTTTGCTAATTCTTTGGGCGAATGAATACTACATACTTCCCCTCGTTGATCTTTTAATAAATCCTTCAATCCGCCAGCATTTGTTGAAGCAACAGGCACTTCGTATAAAAACGCATCTAATACACTACTGCCTAATCCTTCCTCTTCCGAACTCATGACAAAGCCATCCAACACCGAAAAAAAATCTTCAGCCTGTTGATGAAAGCCCATTATTTTATATACTTCCGAAAGATTATAGTCTTTTATTTTTTGTTGAACCTCTTGCATTAAAGGACCTTCTCCAAAATGAAGAAATACAAAATCATTCCGTTGTTGAGATGCTAAATAAATGGCTTCTACCATAGTTAGTGGGTCTTTATGAGGCACAAAAGCTGCTAATGTGCCTATTCTTTTTTTATCAGTTGGAATATGATGTTCAGATAAAATATGTTCTGCTCTGGTTTTATGTAAGGTTGTTTTAACGGCAATGTCTGAAATGACAGATACTTGCGGAATACCGAACGTATTAAAAATAGTTTTGATGGAACTGCTAATAACAGTAACATGATCAGTGAGTTTGTATTTTAATTTGGTAAAAAAACCTTTCGGTACAAAATCAACACGTTTAGAAAAAACAATCGTTGCTTTATGAAAAGGCTTTGTTAATATGCAATAGGTAAGGATATGAGAAGTTTGCGCATGAATAACATCATAGTTTTTTCCTTTGGTAATTAAAAAAAATAATACAAAAAATATAGAATTAAATCCATGAGTTTTAAATCCTTGTTTTTTTGCTTCCGCTTCTAAAGGAAAACCTCTACGACAAAGTAACTCTACTGATTGTTGCGCATGCCGAAAACCCTGCATATTGTACAGTGTTTGTCTTTCGCCTCCACGCCACGATTTCTCGTAATTTAATTCAAGTATAGTCAAGCTATTTGATTTTTGGTTGTTCGAATTTAATAAATAATTATTACCTCCTTATTAAGAGCCTAGTTATGTATTCCATAAATCTCTTAATTTTTTATATTTTAAGTAGGTGGCATACGCTGAAATTTTAGAAATCGAAAAGCCTGCTTTGCCATCTAAAAAGCCTGTATGCAGCAGATAATGATCAATAAACTTCGCTACTGGATTTACAATTAATTTATAAAAAGGAGCTTTCTTTCCTTTATCAAAATAAGCCTTAGAAGAAATGTTAGTGAAATATTCTACTTGTTTATAATGATCAGCAACGGTGTTAAAACTATAGTGCAAAATATCGCCTTTAATATGTTTGGTATTATGATCACCATCGTGCAGTTCATATTTGTCGTGTGGATTAATGCCTGTCCATGAGCCTTTTCGACTATCCCATAAGCGTAACTTTGTATCAGGATACCAATTGCAATGTTTTACCCAATGCCCACAATAATTGGTTAAGCGATTCATATAATAACCGTCGTGTGTCCAATTATTTTTTACATCAATGATAGATTGTTTGAGTGTTTCATCTAATGCCTCATCGGCATCTAATGATAAAATATGTGGAAAAGAGGCATACGTAATGGCTCTGTTTTTTTGTTGAATATGCCCATCAAAGGTATGTTCATAAAACTTAGCGCCTAAGCTTTCGCAAATTTGTTTGGTTTTATCTTTGCTAAAAGAATCGAGCACCACAATTTCATCGGCTATATCCTTTACCGATTGAATACAACGAGCAATGTTTTTTTCCTCATTATAAGTTATGATGACTACCGATATTTTTGGCATAGTATGGGAGTCTGTTTAAATTTTATCTAATAATTTTATTATACGTCTTTTGGGCTGCAAATTCGTTAAATTTTTCGAGATAGTAACCAACTATCTCTGCAAAATTTGCCTCTTTTCGCTCAAAAATACGCATAACAATTATTACAATATAAAATTAAACAAGCTCCTAAATATAATGTATGATAGTTTAACAACAAACATTAAATTTGTTTTATGAACAAAGTCATTCAAAATATGAAAGCAAATCCAAGTAACTTATTGATGTTGCTTATAGCGCTTGCTTTTCCTATAGTTTACTTAAATTTATTTTCATCCAGTTTTATAAGTTGGGACGATGCAGAATATGTATTAGAAAACAGAGACGTGCATGATTTTAATTTTACCAATTTTTTTACTAAGTTCTATATAGGAAACTACCACCCATTAACCATGCTAAGCTTTGCTATTGATTGGAAAATTTTCGGAAACGCTGCTTGTGGCTATCATATCGAAAATAGTGTGTGGCATTTCGCCAATACTTTACTTGTATTTATAATATGTAATAAACTTTTAAATAACACCATAAAGGCTTTTATAGTAGCTCTTATTTTTGCTTTTCATCCTACGCAAATAGAAACGGTTGCGTGGATTGCTGAGCGGAAAAATGTGATGACGGCCTTTTTCTTTTTAAGCAGTGTAATTGTGTACTTACAATTTTTGAAGACACAAAAAAAACATTTTTTTATTCTTACATTTTTGCTTTTTTTATTAGCATTACTTTGTAAACCTTCTGCTATTGTGCTTCCCCTTGTATTGTGCGCAATAGATTATTTTTACCAACACTCATTAACGAAACAACAGCTCATTCAAAAAATACCCTTTTTTAGCTTCGCCATTTTATTTGGTATTATCGCATATAACGCCCAAGAGTCGGGTAAATTTATTAACAGCAATCATGCGTATCCACTATATGAGCGTGTGGGTTACGCTGGTTATGCAGTCTTACAATATATTAATAAAAGTTTTTTTCCCATTAATTTGTCTGTTATTTATCCTTACCCACAAAATAAAGGACGAAGTTTAGTAATAGGTTATGGTGTCATCCTTATATTGGGTTTAGTTTTACATCAATTATTTAAAAGAAAAAAATATAATGTTTTATTTGGCCTATTATTTTTTATCATCAATTTAATATTAGTGCTTCAATTTGTACCATTTGGCG
>JAYVDU010000417.1:0-11250 GCA_043749245.1 Bacteroidota bacterium
GTCATCATCGAAAAACAAATACTGTTCAAGTATAGTATTCATTTCCCTTTTGAGCATTTAAACGATGTGATGAAACTATTAAAACAATTAGACGCTAAAATTCACGAACAACAATTTGACAACTCTTGTTCTATTACATTCAATGTTCGTAAGTCGCACAGTGAAGCCTGCGAAGAGAAATTAAAAAAACTGGAAGGTTTAAAATTAAATTATTTATAAGACTATACTAAAAATTTGGTGAATAAAATTGCTACAATTAGATACTCTTTTTAAGCGTTTCTAAATTAGCGAAATAAATTATATTTAAGAAAATGCTGAATAGAACAAGAGCGCGGGCTGTCAAAAATGCGGGCAGAGTGGCGGTGAAACGAGAATTCAAGGATTTAGCGGAGTGTAAAATCTGTAGAATTCCGTGAGGAGCGTAGAGCATATTTTTGACTAGATTTTTTGTTCCTTTTTCATCTATGGAAAAAGATAGAAATAAAAATAGTCCACTAAATATTTACTATAGCCATTTATAAAATGATTATATTTAGTATTGTAAATACTAAACATTGACTAACCCCAAACACATATCCATACATGGTCATCGCGGTGCACGAGGACTGTACCCCGAAAACACAATCACTGCATTCATAGAAGCTGTTAAATTAGGCGTTGATGCTTTGGAAATGGATGTCGTTATTTCTAAAGACAATCAAGTAGTGGTATCGCACGAACCTTATATGAATGCACTATTCTGTGCTACAACAGATGGAACAGCTATAGATAGTCATTCTGAAAAGCAACATAATTTGTACCGCATGACGTATGATCAAATCAAGCAGTATGATTGTGGGATGATGGGAAATAAATTATTCCCTCAACAACAAAAAATAGCCGAACACAAACCCTTGTTATCAGAGGTTGTTAAAGCTGTTGATGCGTATACTCAGCTTAATAATTTGCCGCCTATTCATTATAATATTGAGATAAAAAGTGAATTACAGGATGATGATTTATTTCAACCAACACCTGTTGTGTTTGTGAATTTAGTATATGATGAATTGATTAAACTAAAAATTTTACCTCGAACAATCTTACAATCCTTTGATGTTAGGATTCTACAAGCCTTGAAACAAAAGGATTTGACGTTGACACTTTCCTATCTTGTTGAAAATACAGATAGTTTAGAAATTAATCTTAAGCGTTTAGGATTTACACCAAACATTTATGCGCCCGAATTTATTTTAATAAACGAACAATTAATCTCCGATTTAAAAAATAAAAACATCAAACTCATAACGTGGACGGTAAATGAAATAGACGATATGAAACACTTGATAAATATGGGTGTAGAGACGCTTATTACAGATTACCCAGATAAGGCTATCAATTATATTCAAAGAGAATTTAATCATCATTAATCATAATACATCGGCGTTCTGTAAAAACATTAACTTAATAAAAAATACACTTTGAATTCTTTTTCTTCAAAACATAGACCCGAAATAATCCAACAACTCAGTAACACACCATTTGATGTTTTAGTAATTGGCGGTGGTATTACCGGCGCAGGCATTGCATTAGATGCTAGTGCTCGTGGTTTAAAAGTAGCCTTAGTTGATATGCAGGATTTTGCAGGAGGAACTTCAAGCAGATCGACTAAATTAATACATGGAGGTTTACGTTATTTAAAACAATTAGAATTAAAACTCGTAGCCGAAGTTGGTAAAGAACGAGAGATCGTTCACCGAAACGCGCCCCACCTCACTAAGCCAGAGCCCATGTTATTGCCCATTATCAAGCAAGGTTCTTTAGGTTTGTTTTCGGCTCGCATTGGTATGTGGATTTATGAATGGTTAGCAGGCGTTAAAAAAGAAGAATGGCATAAAGTACTAAGTGTGGAAGAAACATTGAAGCGCGAACCTTTATTGAATAGAACGAATTTATTAGGAGGCATTTTATTTTATGAATACCGAACGGATGATGCACGCCTAACTATAGAAGTCATGAAAGAAGCGGTGTCTAAAGGCGCCGTCGCATTGAATTACACAAAGGTGACATCATTCAAATATATTGATGGAAAAATATCTGGTGCTGTTGTTCAAGATCAAATTGGAAATGAAACTTTCGAAATTTCTGCGTCATACGTGGTGAACTCAACAGGTCCGTGGGTTGACGATTTAGATGATTTAGATAACAGCAAAGCAACTCATAAATTACACATTACTAAAGGTGTGCATTTAGTGGTCGATCATCATAAGCTTCCGATTCATCAATCGGTATATTTTGATACACCCGATAAGCGCATGTTGTTTGTTATTCCTCGCGAAGGAAAAACATACATTGGTACAACCGATACCTTTTATCATGATGACATCAAACACCCTACCATTACTGATGAAGACAGAGCTTATCTTTTAAATTGTGTCAATAGCTTTTTTCCAAATAGTCAAATTTCTGTTAGCGATGTGGAATCGGGTTGGGCTGGATTAAGACCACTCATTAATAAACCAGGAAAAGGACCTTCTGAAATTTCGCGTAAGGATGAAGTATTTATGTACGACTCAGGCTTACTAACCATTGCAGGAGGCAAGTTAACAGGCTATCGTAAAATGGCGCAACGCATCACAAATATCATTGCTAAAAGAATAGAAGATGCCACAGGAAAACAACAAGTAGCATGTATTACTGAACATACTCAGCTTTCTGGTGGAAAAATAAAAAGCGATGTGAGCTTCTCTGATTTTATTTCTTTGAAAATAAAAGAAGGCGTTGCTTTGAAGTTATCCGTAAAAGAAGCAGAAATACTGGTAAATCGCTATGGTTCCAATGTTGGAGTTATTTTTAAATTGATACAACAACTAACCGAAACCGAAACAAGTGCTATGCCAGTGATGCTTCGAGCGCAAATAGTATATTGTATAGAAAATGAAATGTGCCTCACACCTTCCGATTTTTTTATCCGACGCACAGGCGCACTTTACTTTGATATTGCCCTTGTAAAAACATGGCAAAAAGAAATTACTGCTTATATGCAACAACATTTATTATGGAATGACGAGTTAATGAAAGCCTTTAACGAAGCCTTACAACAAAGCATCGAGGAAGCGGAGAGATTGAGTAGGTAGTATATAAAATCAGTTAAAATGCTTATTAAGCTTGCGCTGTTGGTCCGCCAAAATTAAGAGGAAGCGCATTCATTTCACTATCTTTAATTTTACCATGTATTTGTTCAAAGCGTTGAACATTGTCTGCTAATGCCTTCATTAAACGCTTTGCGTGTTGAGGTGTTAATACAATACGTGATTTTACTTTTGCCTTTGGTACGCCTGGCATTACTTTAATAAAATCAACAACAAATTCAGTAGGTGAGTGTGTAATAATCGCTAAATTAGAATATATTCCTTCTGCAATTTCTTCTGATAGCTCTATGTTTAGTTGATTTTCAGGATTTTGATTTTCCATGTTGATTTATTTTTAAATATTTAAGATTAACTAATACTGTTTCTAACTCTCTGACTAAAATCTCTTAACGCTTGGTTAAAGGCGATGCCATGATTCTCCATTTTATCTTTAATGTAAATAGAAGCTAGGACGTGCGTTAAACATTCACCTTCATCTTTGCCTTCTACCTCTATAGTTGGTTTTTGTTCCTCCATCATAGCGGCTTCTGCATCTTGCAATTGCACAATCGAATATGTTTCTACTAATTTTTTGATTACTGGTATTTGCATGTTATTTAATTTTATTATACCATTGATATACAGATTACCTTAGTATCCTCGGCGGTTTTATGGAAAATTTATTGTTTTAAATCGTCAATCATTTTTTGTAAATATTCTTCTTTACTAGTTGCTGTACCTTCCAATAATACGCCATTTTTAAACGATGCTAAATATGGTAAATTATCTACACCACCTAGTTTACGAGCTTTCTCATTATCTTCAGCATTTACTTCTAAAAATAAAATATCCGCATTATGTTCATCATTTGAATGACGTTTGTATTTAGGTGAAAATAATTTACATGAGCCACACCAATCAGCATAATATTTTACAATCACTTTATTGTTTGATTGTAACATGCTTTCAAAATCATTATCTGTTGCTATTTGTACCATTTTAGTTGTATTTATCTTTAATATTATAGATTATAAATTTAGCAAATATTACTCAACTTTTTATATTAAAACGTTAATCGGTATTGAGGAATTACAAAGAATTTTAATTGATAATCGGTTTTAATGGTTTGTGTATTTAAATCATATTGTTGCTGAAAAATATTATTATGCTTGGTTACATTTTGAATATCCACACTAATTTCATGCGTAAAATGTTTCGTATTTATTTTATAAGAAGGCTTTACATCTATTCTAAAATACGGGTCGTATTGTGGATTATATGCCACGGAACCATTACGTACTTCTGCGTTAGTAAGTATTGAGGCTGTTAAATCAATGGGTACATAACGTTTTCCTCCTGCATAGGTAAATTTCACATCTAAAGCTAAAATATGTTTTTCTTTAATTTTAAATTCTTTTCCTCCTAATATATTAATGACGTAATTGCCGTTAAAGGCTGTATTGCGGGTAATCCCATCGCTTCCTTTATATTTACTTTCAAAAAAAGAACCCGTAGCTAAAAAATAATAGCCTTTACTGTAAAATTTCTCGAGTGTAAGTTCAATTCCGTAGTTCTCTCCTGTTCCTTTACTGGCTAAGCTATCAATATTTGGACTATTAAAATCAGCGCCTAAATTGGCGGTACTAAAATAATCACTTCTCATTTTTACTGGCACATGATATAGATATTGATAATACACTTCTGTTTTTACCCGAACAGAATTAAATAAATTAACATCGTAAGCTAAGACTGCATGAATTGCTTTTGTAAAATCTAACTGGCGATTTGTTTCCTGAACTTTTCCACCTCCTAAATTGGCTGTTGCAAAATACACATACAATGGCTGAATTTGGCTATGCAAGCCTGCCCCGAAGCTTAGCGATTGTTTCTTGGTTAATTCATACTTTAATCCTAATCGTGGTTCTGGCGATTGAGAATTATTAAGCGTCAAATATTGATAGCTAATTCCTGTATTGATATAAAATTTTTCGGTAAAATGATGTTTCCATTGAATAAATAAACGTGTCAATAAACTATTGCCATTATAATTACGAAGCGTTACAAAGCCTGTGCCGTATGAATCTATACTGTCAACATAATTCGTATTATATAAATCTGCATAAACTCCGGCAATAACGAAATTGCGCGAATTAAATTTTTTATTGTACGTAAAATTTCCTGAATATTTAATAGTGTATGAGGTATTTCGGTATTCGGGGCGAATAGTATTGGGATGGGCACTCGTATCAATTCTATCTGACGCTATATAATTATACTGACCTGATGCCCCAATATTTGTTTTGATATAAGAACTTGAATTAATAAGATATGTATGCGACATACCCGCTGCACCTACGTTTGAACGAAAGTAAGTATTGCGCCCACTGTAACCATATAAATTATTATCTTTTGATTGCTGACTTTGTAATAGTTCCGCATAACTTAAACCACCTATACCCCATACAACAAACTTACCTGCTTTTTTAGTTGGTAAATCTATTTTGAAAGTAAGATCTTGGTATTGAGGAACAGCACTACCGGCACCGTAATCTAAGCCAATAGCTTTAAATACAGATAATGTAGAGTATCGATAGTTTACCATGTACGAACCGTTTTTTTTCTTTTTATTAAATGGTCCTTCAGCGCCAAGCTCAAAGCCATTAAAACCAACCATTCCCAAGAACTCGTGTTTTTCATTATTACCTGTCCTCATTTTTAAATCGAATACACCAGCCGTTGCATTACCATAATCTGCAGGAAATGCACCCGTCATAAAATCAGAATTATCCAAAGTGTTATTGTTTAAAATACTAATAGGTCCGCCTGAAGAACCCATGCTGCCAAAGTGATTTGGGTTAGGAATATCTAATCCATTTAAGCGCCATAAAATACCTAATGGAGAATTGCCTCTGATAATAATATCATTACGGCTATCGTTAGCACCACTCACACCTGCAAAATTAGCAGCCATACGCGCAGGATCGCCTCTACTACCTGCATACCGATTAGCTTCTTCCGTACTAAATACGCGAGAACTAACGGTTGCCATTTTATTATTTGTTTTTGTTTTATCAATCTCGGCTGTAATTATAACTTCCTGACCTTGTATAGCACTTTCCTCAAGTTCAATATTTAAAACAGTTTCTTTTCCACTAGATAATACTACGGTTAGTGATTTTTCTTTGTAAGATAATAGCGAAATTTTTAATTGTTTTCGACCTAAAGGAATATGTTCTAAACGAAATTTTCCATTTTCATCGGTTATTGTTGCTGTAATAGGATTTATATTAAGTATGCTAATAACAGCGCCTGGTAAAGGGCTCTGCGTTTGTTTATCTATTATAGTTCCTCTTATTGTTTGAGTTAATTCTTGAGCATTGAAACTTATGCTAATTATTAATAGAAATAGAAAAAACAGATGTTTCATTTAATGCTTGTACGTTAACCTTGTGAGATAAATAAGTTTTGTTATTTGACCGAGCGAAGTTACTGATTGTTGATTTAATTTCATTTATAAAACATATTAATTTATTATTAGAAATTTTATTTATAAAAAAAGCGAGACTAATTAGCCTCGCTTTCTATAGTTATTAATATTGAATATTAAGGATTAGGAAATACAACACCGTTGTATTTTGTGACATCTACTAAATTTATAGTAGAACCATACGTTGCATTAATTGCTTTAATAAATTCATTAGCAAGCATTGCATTTCCGCGCGGTGTAAGGTGAATCCCGTCTAAAGAAAAAGCACCACCACTAACAAATGCTGCAGAACTTGTAATACCATTGTAAACAATTCCTTTTTTAGCATTGGCCATAAAAGCATTAACATCTACAAAAGCTAAACCTTTTTCTTCTGCTACAGTTTTAATTTTAGCATTATAAGCTGCGGCTGCTTCTTTTAAATTTAAAACCTCGCGTACATTTAGCACATACTGATCAGCTAAAGGCTTAGTTGTTCCCCATCCAGCACATTTTATAGAATCTTGCGGAGTACCTAATAAAATATACTCATTCGATTTTATTTGTCTAACACCACCTGGTGCTGATGCATCCTTAATCATAAAAGCATTTCCACTTCCTTCTTTAAAAGTTGCACCAGTAATACCATAAGCGGCATTTAAATTTGCAGCATCAGTTGCAGTTAATGTTAAACCGTTATAAGGCACAGTAGTAAAGTGTGGAATATTAGTAATATCAGGAATATTACCAACCACTCCTTTAGCACCATTAACCATCATTGTACTAATAATTAAATCATAACTGGCATCAAAACCAGTACCTACAGCTCCACCAGATGGAGTGATAGGAGTAGATGACATACCACCAGCCAATGCATTTCCTAATACGTCATTATTTCCTATAAATAATGAAAAGAAAGTAGCATTTTGTTCGGCTGCTTTAGAAAGCATAGATGCTGAAGTATACTCAGAAGAATTAAGCATACGAGCAAAGAAAGGATTAAACGATCCCAAGGGAAGTGTGGCATTTCCATATCCTGGATAAACAACCGTAGTAACTTTTGCACCTGGTACTCCCATATTATTGAAAGGTCCTTTGCTTGAAATACCTGTAAATAAACCCGCTACATCACCAGTCGGTGCTGCTGGCACTGGAGATAAACCTGGTACATTTTTGCAATCTGTTTTATAACCTAATATTAATTTGGCGTTTAATGAAGACCCAACACCAACACCAGCTGGCATATATGGAACAATAAAGTCACCACCACCAACAGCTTTAAATTGCTCAGACAATAACACAGCATAGGACACTTGTTGTCCTTCATAGTATAATGCTCCATCTGCAAAGCCTGACGTAATTGAGTTTCCAATAGCTACGTATTTAGTCACATCAATACTTCCTTTGCCAGAGACAGGTGCTTTTAAATCTGGTTTACAACTAACTAATGAGCCTACCGCTATAGTTACTATAATTGTTTTATTTAATATATTTTTCATTGTATAGGTTTAATTTTTTAATTAAAATTTATATGATAAAGAAAGTCCCGGAGCAATTACATTTGTTTGATATGTACCGCTTAAGTTAGTTTCTATGTTAGTATCTGTTCTTTTTAAAGTTTCGTACAATATAGATGCGTTGATTGTAAATTTATTTTTAATGGTATATCCTAAACCAGCAGTGTATATATAACGGCTAGCATCAGGTGTTTCGGGAGTAACATAACCATTTTGAATAGGCGTATTAGCATAAGCCATTCCTAATCGAACGGCAAATGCAGGTGTAATTTTATATTGACCGCCAAATCTAACAGCAAATGTGTTTTTATATAAACGAGCCGATTTAGTATCAACTAAAGATGCTGTATTGTTAGCGTAATCAAACGCTAAGGTATCATAAGCTTTCCAGCCAACATAATTAACATCTAATGCAAATGATAATTTTTCAGTAGGCGTAAAACCAATACCTAACGTTAACACGCTTGGTAAAGGTAATGATGCTGTAAATTTACCGTTCGGAAAATTAGAAGAAAGAGAAGACGGCACTGTAAATGTAGCATCACCACTATTCACTTTCATATTTACTTGAGAGCGGTATGTTAAACCTAAAGATAAATATTTGTAAGGTTTGTAATAAACACCTAAATTATAACCCCAGCCATGTGCCTTTCCGCTTAATTCGGCGTGTCCTACATTGCCGTCAGCATCAACAACTGGAATATCTTTTTGTAAATTAACACTACCTGTAGAATAAATTAAACCAAAGCCAATGCCCAGTTTATTGCAAATTTTCCAACTAAATGTTGGTTGAAAAAATATAGCTTTTAATTGAAGATGTGTTAAAGCATAACGTCCCGTCCATCCTTTTTCCCAGTCAACAGTACTACCAAACGGTGTGTAAATTCCCATTCCGAATTTAAAACTATGTCCTTTTTTTGTAGTATCTTTCAAGCCAAATACACCATAAGCAGTGAAAGGCGTACTAACTGGTGATTTAGTAGCGTAAACTGAACCTGTATTTTTGTCTAAAAATTGGCCATTTGCAATGGTTGCTGTCATTCCAACATCCACGCTATTTTGTTTAAGAAAAGACATCCCGCCTGGGTTAAAAAACACAGAGGCTCCATCCTGAATAAGCGCAGTACCTGCAGTACCCATTCCTTGTTGAACTTGGCCTTGTAAATTTACTTGAAATCCTTGTGCGCTTATCATCGTTGGCACAGCTAGAATAATGGTTGTTACTAGTTTTTTTAGATTTGTCATTGTTTGTTGTTGTTGTTTGTTATTTTATTTTCGAGATTAAATATATACATTTACTTTATTATGCGCGCATAATTATATAAAATATTTTTTATTATATTGGTTTACTGAAATTTAGATTTCTAATATACACTTCATTTAAAGCGATAACACATAAATCTCCTGTTGTATCAAAAATTTCTATGGGATACGTCTTTACAAATTTACCTTCATTGCTAATAGCTTGTTCTACTTCTTTGATCATCTCATCATCAATTTTGATTGAATAATGCAAATCCTTTCTTGCAGGTTTTAGATATTGTATTTCGGCACTTTTTAACCATACGGTTATTTTAAATCCTTTATGTTGCATTATTTGCCCAATCAGTAGGGCATAGAAAGGATCTGTTGCAGCAAAAATGGTTCCTCCAAATGTAGCACTGCCAAGGTTTGTTGTAAAAAGACTTCTATTAATTTTCACATCAATGCCTCTAAAATCTTTATCAATTTTTTTTACCCAAATACGCTGAAAAAGCATAGGTGGATATAAACGCATTAACCATTTAAGAGAATTTTCAGAGATCTTCATGTATTTAAACTTTCATTTTTACATTCTTCCAAGCTTTGATTTGCCAATTAATTAAGCCTGTACAGATATGATTTTTTTCTTCGTCGTATACTTCAACAGAAAATTCTTTAAAGATGGCATCCTGCGTTTTTAAGTGATTTAAAATTTCCTCTTCAATTTGTTGCTTCGTTATTTTAAAAGTCACATACACCGCTGTTTTAGCTTGGTAGTGATAGGTCATGTGAATTGTTTTTAAAATAATGCGATATTCTTTTGGAGAAAAATGAATGAGTAAACTTAGCCCGGATGCATATTCACAAAGCGTTGCAAGCAAACAAGCATGTATTCCTTTAATGTGATTACGATTTGATTTGATGTTTTTAGCACATATCGTAATTTCATTATCTCCTATATGTGTCACGTTAATGTTGTGTGGTTTATTAAACGGTACTGTTCTTAAGAGTACAGTGTTTAGTAGCCACAAATAGAAAGGTGAATGCTTTGCTTTTTGTATAAGTGCGTTAAGTTTATCCATTATTTTTTTAATAAACCGTCAACGTAATCAATGTATTTTTGTTGAGCATCTTCTTTACTTAATCCTTTTTTTATATTCCACGCATTAAATTTTGCAGCTGCTACAAAATCAAACATAGCTGGTTTTTCAATATTAATATCACCAATGGTTGCTTGTTTGTTTAACGCGTATAATTCTAACATCACGTCATTAGCTGGTTTTTCAGCTAATTCAAGCACTCGCTTTTTAGCGTCTTCAAATGTTTGTTCTAAATTTGTCATCGTATTTTTATCTTTAATTGGTTCAACTTTTTTTTCTGGAACTTCTTCTAATACAAAATCTTTGGTTTTTGGAATATCAAGGAACTTTATAGCTAATTCAGGAGGTAAGCCTGTTAATTTTCTTTTCTCCATATCTACCCAAGCACCTTGCACATTTATTTGCGCAGCCTGAACATCGTCGCCTCTGTATAATCCTTGGCTGAATGACCAGCGACTTCCATCTTTTCGGCAGTGAGTCATTTCGCATGTTACTTTGATAGTATCATTAGGACGAACTTCGCGCATATAAATTAATTCTTCTCTAAATAAAATAGGACCTATTTTTAATTTCTCTAATAAATTCGCATCAAAGCCAAGTTTTTCAAGAATCTCAAGTCTTGCTTGTGCAGCAAAATCAGCATACGCGGAGTGTCTTAAATGCATATTGGCATCTATCTGCGACCACATGACCTTGCCTTCATAAAATACATTTTCCATGCTAGTTATGATTCGCTTTGAATTTTTTAACCGCTTCAATTAATTTAGGAACAATAGTAAAAGCATCGCCTACCACCCCATAATCAGCTGATTTGAAGA
>JAYVDU010000418.1:0-11244 GCA_043749245.1 Bacteroidota bacterium
AGGACTTGGGCCAACAAAGGATGATATTACAAAAAAAACATTTTGCGACTATTTTGAAACTGATTTAATACTGGATGAAAAAGTGTTAAAAGATGTTACGGAATTTTTTGCAATACGAAATAAGGAGGTTACAGACATCAATAAAAAACAAGCTTTAGTTCCAAAAGGATGTTTAGTGATGAGAAATAGCAATGGTACGGCGCCAGGAATGTGGATGGAAAAAAATAATACCATTTTTATGTCGATGCCTGGTGTGCCTTATGAAATGAAGATGATGATGACATCTAATGTTATTCCTGAAATTAAAAAACGATTTACCTTACCATTTATTTATCATAAAACAATTTTAACACAGGGAATAGGGGAGAGTATATTATCCGAATTAATTAGTGATTGGGAAGATAGCTTAACAGAAAAAGAAATAGGGTTAGCCTATTTGCCTTCACCAGGCATGGTTCGTTTACGCCTTAGCAGTAAGGGATTAAATGAAGCCGAACTTATTAAAAAAATAGAAACAGAAGTTGAAAACGTTAAACCATTAATAGAGAAATATATTTATGGGTATGAAGAGTACGGAAAAGACCAACCTAAAATAGAAGAAATTTTAGGGAAGCTTTTATTAGAAAAAAACTTAAAATTAGGATTAGCCGAAAGTTGTACCGGTGGCTACATTTCACATTTAATAACATCCGTAGCGGGAAGTTCTGCATACTATAATGGCTGTATCGTTCCTTATCAAAACGAATTTAAGCAAGCATTACTTAAAGTTGACCCAACTATTTTTGAAAAACACGGTGCTGTGAGCGAAGCGTGTGTAAGAGCAATGGCTAAAGAAACATTAACTGTTTTTAAATCGGATGTTGCTATAGCGGTATCTGGAATTGCTGGTCCTGCAGGCGGAACGGCAGATAAGCCTGTTGGTACAACTTGGATTGCCGTTGCTTATCATGACATGATGATTGCTAAATGTTTTGTGTTTGGCGATGATAGACAACGAAACATACACATGACTGCTTCAACAGCTATAAATATGTTGAGGAAGTTAATTTTAAAAATAGAAGAGTAAACTAAAGTTGTTTGAGAGAAGTTTTTGGTTGTTTGATCTTCCAACAACATATTTTCCAACCACCAAAAACAAATGACATGGAACTAGCATATAGAGAATTTGGGCAAGGACAGCCATTAATTATTTTACACGGATTATTTGGACAAAGTGATAACTGGAATACCTTAGCAAAACGCTTTGCAGATAAGGGTTTTAGAGTTTTCACGATCGATCAACGTAACCATGGATTATCGCCACATAGTTCAGTATGGAATTATCAGGTGATGGCAGAAGACTTAAAAGAATTTATTGAAACTCAACAATTAGTAAAGCCAATTATTTTAGGACATAGCATGGGTGGAAAAACAGTGATGTTTTTTGAATTATTATTTCCTCATATATCAAAACAATTAATTATTGTTGATATAGCCCCTAAAGCTTATGAGCCTCACCATGATGCTGTTTTAAAAGCACTGAATGCTGTTGATTTTAATGCCATCGTTACTCGAAAACAAGCTGAAGCAGTGCTTAACGAATACATTACTGATTTTGGAACTAAACAATTTTTACTAAAAAATATTTATTGGAAAGAAGAGGATTCTAAGCTAATGGCTTGGCGCTTTGATTTGGATACCATTTCGAAAGAATATAATAACATAGGTGTTGAAATCCCTATAGGCACAAGTGATACAGAGTCCTTATTTATCCGTGGCGAAAAATCAAATTATATTTTAGATTCGGATGTAGATTTAATTAAACAACATTTTATTAATTATCAGCTAAAAACAATTGCTAATAGCGGACATTGGGTGCATGCCGAACAGCCAGACGATTTTTTAAAATGTGTGATGGAATTTATTCAATAGATTAAATAATCTATTCGTAACTACTCAGCCGATAACAAATAAATAGAACGCTGATAACGCTGATGATTATGATGAAAGCGGATAAAAAAATAATTCCCGATAGCTATCCGGATAATCATAAGCTATCTGTGTCATCTGCGTTCTATTCCAATACCTGAGTAGTAATATCTATTCATTAGTTATTAATCCAGTAAAATATTTTTTTCTTTGCAATACCTGATAAAGTTGATGTATTTTTGAAAAGGAGCATCACTTTTCCATAAATATCCATATAATGCAATGCCATG
This sequence comes from Bacteroidota bacterium, assembly GCA_043749245.1. Lineage (GTDB taxonomy): Bacteria > Bacteroidota > Bacteroidia > B-17B0 > Aurantibacillaceae > UBA4416. The sequence goes on from JAYVDU010000418.1 coordinate 2,199, forward strand.
AAAGCCTAATTTATAAGCTAGTTCCACGCTTTTTTCATTAACGCCTCCTCGTGCATATATCTTTTTACCAGATTTTTTGATGGCAGCATCAACAATTTCAGGATAAAAACCACTGTATAATTCGCCTGATACATTATGAAACATCGTTCCTAAAAAACAGTAATCTGTTTTTACTTTATCATCAAGGTAAAGCTGCTCAACACGTTTATAAGATATGGATTTAGTTAATTTTGGTTTTCGAATGTAAATCATTTTCGTATTCCACCAAAGCTTAATTTTCTTTTTAAAATGAGTTTCAGTAAAATGAAATCCCTTTAAATTATACTTAAGCGCTAATTTATGATGAGAATGAATAATAATACGGTTATGAAAATGAGTAGGAATTTCTTTAATGTATTCTTCTAACTCTTTAGTAGAAAAATGATTTTTTCGAACATGTAAAGTTTCAAGCCCCGCTTCAAACATTAGTATGACAGAAGAAATTTCGGTATCTAATTTTTTAGATGGTGTTATAACAACTAACTTCATATATTCTAAAATAGTTTATTTAATTCTAAAATTAACTGTGGTGTTTTTTCAAGAGCATTGCCAACCACAATATAATCGGGGTTTGTGGTAAGTATGTTTTTGGCTTTTGCAACAGTATCTATTCCTCCACCTATGATTAACGGTATAGATATATTTTTTTTTACTTGTTTTATTAAGGCCGGTGTCACTATTTTTTTAGCCCCACTTCCTGCTTCTAAATAAATGAGTTGTTTCCCTAATAACTCTCCAGCAATGGCAGTATTTACAACCTCTTTAGATGATAATAAGGCTTTGGTTTTAGTTATTTTTTGTGTAGTTGAAGCGTTGCCTCCGTTTACTAAAATATAACCTGTTGGTATAGTTTTTAACTTTGATGCTTTAATACGATGGGCTGCATTCACATGTTTACCTATCAAATAATCAGGATTACGACCTGATAATAATGATAATAATAACAAGCCATCCGCGTACTTAGAAATTTGTGTCTCATCGCCCGGGAAAATGATAACAGGGATTTGAGTATTTGATTTTATCGATCTGATTGTTTTCTCAAAATTATTTTTTTTTACAGAACTTCCTCCAACAAAAATATAAGAAACCTTGCAAACATTAGCTAAATCAACCAAATCAGGATTATATTTATCCGGATCTATTAAAATGATGAGTTTAGTATGTGTTGTTTTCGTTAGCAAGTAGTTGTTTTTTTTAAGGAATAAACTAACGCATAATTATCTACTAATTCATAGTTGAGTTCAAACGAAGCATTAAAGTTAGATAAATTTATGAAACCGTTTAGCTTTCCATGAGTTTGTTTCATAAATGGTTCTACAGCTAAGTGTCTAATAAAATCAACTTCTTTTAACCCATATATTTTGTATAAGGTCTCTTTGGCTGCCCAATAAATCAATAGTTTTTCTACATCGTTGTTAGCATCTATTAATTCAGATGATGATAAAAATTTGTGTTTTATTTTTAATACTTTATCCCTCAGTAATTCAATATCTATCCCCGTTTCTTCCTTTTCGTTAATGATAATAACTAAGCAATCATGAGAGTGAGAAATAGATAGATATCTTGAATCGCCTTCTATATGTGGCTTTCCTCTATCGTCGTAAATTAATTGAGTCGTATCAGATGTTAAATGAGCTAGTAAATAATTTTTGCCTAAGGTTTCAAGGTCTCGTTTTGATACATCTTGATGTTGCAATGAAAATGCTTTTAGGTCTAAAATCCCATAAAATAATCCCTCGTGTATGTTAAAAACCTTAATCAAAATGATAATAAATTAAACTATATTACTTATTTGTTGTTACAAACTTATATCTTATCTTCGCATAAATATTAAAAATAAACAATTTTAATCAACAAAAATAACATGTCAACAGTAGCAACCGGAAAGTACCTTGCGTACAAAGTAAAAGATCTCTCATTAGCAGAATGGGGTCGTAAAGAAATTAAATTAGCTGAAGAAGAAATGCCAGGCTTAATGAGTCTTCGTAAAGAATACGGTGCTTCTAAGCCATTAGCAGGAGCGCGTATTGCAGGATGCTTGCACATGACTATTCAAACAGCTGTGTTAATTGAAACATTAACAGCTTTAGGTGCAGAAGTTACTTGGAGTTCTTGTAATATTTTCTCAACTCAAGATCATGCTGCTGCTGCTATTGCTGCTGCTGGAATTCAGGTTTATGCTTGGAAAGGTATGACTGCTGAAGAGTTTGATTGGTGTATAGAGCAAACATTATGGTTTGGTGAAGACCGCAAGCCATTAAATATGATTTTAGATGATGGTGGAGATTTAACAAACTTAGTGTTTGATGTATATCCTGAATTAGCAGCCGGAATCAAAGGTTTATCAGAAGAAACAACAACTGGTGTTCACCGTTTATATGAGCGTATGAAAAATGGTACTTTATTGTTACCTGCAATCAACGTCAATGATTCTGTTACTAAATCTAAATTTGATAACAAATACGGTTGTCGTGAATCATTAGTAGATGCTATTCGTAGAGCTACTGACGTGATGATGGCTGGAAAAGTAGCTGTTGTTGCTGGTTATGGTGATGTTGGAAAAGGTTCAGCGTTATCATTATCATCTCAAGGTGTTCGTGTAATTGTTACGGAGATTGACCCTATTTGTGCGTTACAAGCTGCAATGGACGGTTATCAGGTAATGAAAATGGACAATGCAGCTAAAATTGCTGACATTTTAGTTACAACTACTGGTAATAAAGATATTATTGTTGGTCGTCATTTCGAAATGATGAAACATGGTGCTATTGTTTGTAACATTGGTCACTTTGATACAGAAATTGATATGGCTTGGTTAAATAAAACTTACGGTTCAACTAAAGATACTGTTAAACCACAAGTAGATCAATACACCATCAACGGTAGAAACATTATTGTTTTAGCTGAAGGCCGTTTAGTAAACTTAGGTTGTGCTACAGGCCATCCAAGTTTTGTAATGAGTAACTCATTTACAAACCAAACCTTAGCTCAATTAGAATTATGGACAAATACTGATGCTTATGAGAAAAAAGTATATGTATTGCCAAAAATTTTAGATGAAAAAGTAGCTCGTTTACACTTATCAAAAATTGGTGTAGAATTAGATACTTTACAGCAAGATCAAGCAGATTATATTGGTGTACCAGTTGCAGGTCCTTTTAAAGGAGACGCTTACCGTTACTAATAGTATATAATTAGAATCATTAAAAACCCATTTATCAATTGATAAATGGGTTTTTTTATGTGTTTATTTTCGTACTTTTAAAGGCTTAAATAATAAACATGAAAATTTCCTACAACTGGCTAAAAACCTTAATCAACATAGATTTAACTCCTCAACAAATTGATGAATATTTAACCTCTTCCGGATTAGAAGTGGAAGGCATTGAAGCTTTTGAAACCGTGAAAGGTGGCTTAAAAGGTATTGTTATTGGCGAAGTAGTTGAAAAAGAAAAACACCCTGATGCTGATAAATTAAGTATTACCAAAGTAAATATTGGAGGTACCGAATTACTTAACATTGTTTGCGGTGCGCCAAATGTGGCAGCCGGACAAAAGGTATTGGTTGCAACCATTGGTGCAAAACTATATCCTACAACTGGTGAGCCGTTTGAAATTAAAAAATCAAAAATACGTGGTGCAGTCAGCGAAGGCATGATTTGCGCAGAAGATGAAATTGGTTTGGGTACGAGTCATGATGGTATTATGATATTGCCTGAAAGTGCTATACCTGGAACTCCTGCTGCGGATTTCTTGAAGTTAGAGACGGATTCTGTTTTTGAAATTGGCTTAACGCCAAATAGAGCAGATGCCGCTTCGCACTTCGGTGTGGCGCGTGATTTGGCCGCTATTTTAAATTGTAAAAATAACACAGATACATTTAGTGCAAATATGCATCATGTGTATGAATTACCCGAAGCGAGTGGTATCAATACAGTAGAAATTTCTATTGAAAACAATGAGGCGTGTAAGCGATACTCAGGCTTGGTAATTTCAGGCATCACCGTTAAAGAATCTCCAAGCTGGTTAAAAAACGCTTTGTTAGCAATAGGTTTGCGTCCAATTAATAATATTGTGGACATCACCAATTTTGTGTTACATGATTTAGGGCAACCATTGCACGCGTTTGATTTAGATAAAATTTCAGGAAATAAAATCATTGTTAAAACTGGCATAGAGAATCAAACCTTTAAAACATTGGATGGCGTTGAGCGTAAATTGAACGCAAATGACCTCATGATATGTAATGCCAACGAACCAATGTGCATAGCAGGTGTGTTTGGTGGGCTAGACAGCGGAGTAACGGCATCAACCACGGCTATTTTTTTAGAAGCAGCTTATTTTGATCCGGCTTTTGTTCGCAAAACAAGTAAGTTACATGGATTAAAAACAGATAGTAGTTTTCGTTTTGAACGTGGTACTGATCCAGAAATGACAATTAACGCACTGAAACGAGCAGCAGCCCTTATTTTTGAATGTGCTGGCGGCGTATTAAGTATGGATATAGTTGATGTTTATCCTCAAAAATTAGAACCATTTAAAGTAGCATTTTCGTATACTAACTGTCAGGCCTTAATTGGTAAGGAAATCGATAGAGCCATTATTAAACATATTATTTTATCCTTAGGTATTTCTATTGAGCAAGAAGGAAATGATGGCTTATTATTAGCTGTTCCTCAATATAAAACCGATGTAACCCGCGAAGCTGATGTGATTGAAGAGGTGATGCGTATATACGGATATAATAACGTTGAAGAAAGTACGCAAATTAAATTTTCAGCCTCATTTACAGATAGAGAAAAAATAATTGCTACTGATAATACTACCGCTAACTTATTAATAGGTTTTGGATATAATGAAATGATGGGTCTTTCTTTAACAAAAGAATCTTATTATACAGATAAGACTGCTCTTGTAAAAGTATTAAATCCGTTAAGTGCTGATTTAAACGTGATGCGCCAATCGATGCTATTTGGCGGCTTAGAGACGTTAGCATACAATATTAATCGTAAGCAAGCTGATTTAAAATTATTTGAATTTGGTAAAACGTATCAAAATATAGATGCTGACCCGATAACTGTCGGGTTTAAATATGCAGAAACAAAACATTTAACCTTGTTTGTTACAGGTCGTAAATACAATGAAAATCCTTATGGTGAAAATAACAAAGTAGACTTTTCATACTTGAAAGCCTCTATCGAAGCCATTTTACATAAATTATCTATTTCATTTAAAATAACTGAATTAACGGACGCGAACTTTGCTTATGGATTATCATTTGCACATAAAAACAAACAGTTAGTGAGTTTTGGTTTAGTAGAGAAAGCTATTTGTAAAAAAATGGATATTAACGCAGATGTATATTATGCCGATTTTAATTGGGATAATGTATTAGCTTTAGTTGGAAAAACGAAATTAGAATTTACAGATATCCCTAAATTCCCAAGTGTTAGACGTGATTTAGCGCTATTATTGGATAAGAAAATAACATATAAAGAATTAGAAGAATTAGCATTTTCTGCTGAACGTAAATTATTGAAGACCGTTAATTTATTTGATATTTATGAAGGTGATAAATTAGAAGCAGGTAAAAAATCGTATGCGATAAGTTTTATGTTACAAGATGATGAAGCAACTTTAAATGATAAGCAGATTGATAATGTGATGCAAAAATTGATAAAAACCTACACAGAAAAAGTAGGCGCTACATTAAGATAATTACCAGTTAACAAGAGAATACGACCACTTACAAATTACATCATCATTCATAGATTACAATATCTATATTTGATTTAATAAACAATGAGATTATGACAAAATTTAAACACTTCATACTGGTTTGCTTGGGTATTTTGGTTTTTACACATACAACTCAAGCGCAACGCATTGTAACTGCGAAAACAAAAACGATTACTCCAACACCAAAAGCTAAAGAAACTCAATATATGCGTTGGAATTTGAAAGCAGGCGCTAATTTAAGTGTTGTGTATTTAGCCCGTAATACTAAGGAAAGCAATAACGAGCCGGGCTATTGCGGTGGTATTAATTTTGAAGTCAATAATTTTTTGCGCTTAGCTTCTCTATACACGCATTTCAAACCATTAAATATTGAACCAACTTGGAGAAATATAAAGGCTAATTCTTACGAAATTAATCTTGAAATAGTTGCACGATTTCCTAACAAAAAAACATTACTATATCCTTTTGTTGGCTTAAGTTATAATACATTTTCAGGCTATTTTACTGGGCAAAGAGACTTTTATAATTTAAAAGAATATTATAAAGTAAATTCAACTGTTACTAATAACTGGTTAGGCTTAAATGTTGGCTTAGGTTTTGAACATAACTTTGGTATCATAGGTTTCTTCATTGATTATCGTATGCGAGTAGGTAAAGAAGAAAAGACATTTAACATCATGGATGTTTGTTACACCGGTGGTTTAAAAGTAAGATTACCTTATGGTAAGTATGCCAAACAGTATTTTGGCTCAAAGGATCGTTATAATATTCAATAGCTCAATAGCTTATATTTTTGAGGGTTTAAAACACGATAATTATTTTCTTATGATATCATTATAAGACAATCAGATCTCCTATAAATCGAATTCAACAAACGAAGAGTATTAAATTATTCACATAAATTATTAAAACTTATTTTTAAAATAGTACTTTCGTTATAACTATAATATGTTATACGATGAGCTATCCCTATCAAATAAAAACACTCGAAGGTTACAAAAAAGATTATGAAAAAAGCATTAAAGATCCAAACTCATTTTGGGGAAATATTGCTGAAACATTTACCTGGAAAAAAAAATGGGATAAGGTTTTAGAATGGAATTTTAAAGAGCCATCCATCAAATGGTTTCAAGGTGGAAAGTTAAATATTACTGAAAATTGTTTAGACAGACATTTAGAAAAAAATGGGGATACGCCCGCTATCATTTGGGAATCCAATGATCCAGAGGAACACCATCGCGTATTGACGTATAAAGAATTACATTTTAAAGTAGTACAGTTTGCTAATGTTTTAAAAAACAATGGTGTTAAAAAAGGCGACCGCGTGTGCATCTACATGGGCATGATCCCTGAATTAGCAATTGCTACGTTATCATGCGCTCGCATTGGCGCCATACACTCTGTTATTTTTGGAGGCTTTTCGGCACAAGCCATTGCAGATAGATTAGAAGATGCTCAATCAGAATTTATTGTTACCTGTGATGGCGCATATCGTGCTGCAAAAGATATTCCATTAAAAAGTGTGATTGATGATGCTTTAGTTGGCAATAAAACAATCAAACGCGTTATCGTTTGCACTCGAACACGCACACCAGTGAGTATGATTAAAGGACGTGATGTTTGGTGGGAAGATGAAATTAAAAAAGTAGAAACACTTGGTAATCCTGATTGCCCAGCAGAGGCAATGGATGCAGAGGATGTGTTATTTATCTTATACACATCGGGCTCTACTGGTAAACCAAAAGGCGTGGTGCATACAACAGCCGGTTATATGGTATGGGCTAATTATACCTTTGTAAATGTATTTCAATACCAACCAGGGCAAGTACATTTTTGCACAGCCGATATCGGTTGGATAACAGGTCATAGTTATATTGTTTATGGGCCATTAAGCGCAGGTGCTACAACTCTGTTGTTTGAAGGTGTTCCTACTTGGCCTGATGCCGGGCGTTTTTGGGACATTGTCGATAAATTCAAAGTTAATATTTTGTATACTGCACCAACTGCCATCAGAAGCTTAATGGGATTTGGTTTAGATTATGTAAAAGGAAAAAATTTAACTTCATTAAAAGTATTAGGCTCCGTTGGAGAGCCTATCAACGAAGAAGCATGGCATTGGTATGATAAAAATATTGGTAAAGGAAATTGCCCAATTGTAGATACGTGGTGGCAAACAGAAACTGGTGGTATGATGATATCAAATTTGGCAAATGTTACGCCAAGTAAACCCTCCTTTGCAACTTTACCATTGCCAGGTGTAGAGCCTTGTTTGGTGGATGAAGCCGGCAATGAAATTTTAGGTAATAATGCGAGTGGAAATTTATGTATCAAGTCTCCCTGGCCTGGTATTATTCGCACTACCTATGGCGATCATGAACGTTGTCGTCAAACTTATTTTTCAACCTATGAAAATAAATACTTTACTGGTGATGGTTGTTTACGAGATGAAGATGGTAATTACCGCATTACGGGTAGGGTGGACGATGTGTTGAATGTAAGTGGTCATCGTATTGGTACAGCAGAATTAGAGAATGCCATTAATATGCACTCGGGAGTCATTGAAAGTGCAGTCGTTGGCTATCCTCATGATATTAAAGGGCAAGGTATTTATGCCTATGTTATTTTTGATGAAACACATGGTGATCCTAATTTATCAAAACAAGATATCATACAAACCGTATCGCGTATTATTGGCTCTATAGCTAAACCAGATAAAATACAGTTTGTGCCAGGCTTACCAAAAACACGCAGTGGAAAAATTATGCGACGTATTTTAAGAAAAATTGCCGAAGGCGATGTATCAAACTTAGGCGATACGAGTACTTTGCTGGATCCTTCTTTAGTTGATATTATTAAAGTTGGTAGAATTTAATTTTTTATTTCATGCAAGCCTCTCAGAAATGAGAGGCTTTTTTTATGTGATTATCACGTTGTAAAATATATTCACTTACGGTACATCCTGTTGGGTATTACATGATGTTGGTCTGATGGCAATGCTTCTGGAAGGCATCATAAAATAAACAATCGAGTAACTTTGACTGCTAGGATCAGTATCCAAAAATCCTGCATCTTTACATGCTGTTTGACCAGGAAGTAAGGTGTCTTTTAATTGACTGCCTCCCCAGGAATAAGGGATTGCTTGTGTTCCTCTATTGGTAACGCATACTTTGGCGTTGGTACAATGTTCGTATACTTTTTTCTTACAACTCAAGGTAGTTATTAAAATAACAGCAATTATTAATTTATGTTTCATACTCACACAAAGCTA
>JAYVDU010000419.1:0-3471 GCA_043749245.1 Bacteroidota bacterium
AATGTGTTAAATGCGAAGTACGGTCAGGATTTGGCAGAACAAAATTTATATAAAACCATTGCACAAGCTTATGCAAATTCAAAGGCATCTCTTAATAAATATAATGCAAACAGAGCCTCTGTTGAAGCCTCAGAACAATCATTTATGTATGCGCAACAGAAATTAAATGTAGGTGCTATTAGTACATTTGATTATAATAGTGCTAAAACACGTTTGCAAAATGCACAAAGTAATTTAGTACAAGCTAAATACGACTATTTATTTAAGCTTAAAGTATTAGATTATTATCAAGGTAAAGAATTGAAGTTTTAAAAAATAATAGCTGGCAGATTGCACAGATAAATTCAGATAAAACAAATTAAAAAAATCGGCGAACATCCCCAATACCAATAGCTTTTGGTACTGCGGTTAATTAAATTAAAATTATGAAAAAACTATATTGGATTATTGCAATTTGTATTGTGCTATTAACAAGTGTTATTGCTTACAAATTTATGAAAGGTGAAAAGCCAACAGATGTTTCTACCGAGAAAGCTGCAAAACGTAATATCATTGAAACTGTTTCGGCTAATGGTAAAATACAACCCGAAGCGGAACTTAAAATCACATCAGATGTATCAGGCGAAATTGTTGAAATGCTTGTGAAAGAAGGCGAGCAAGTAAAAAAGGGTCAATTACTATGTCGTATCAAACCTGATATTTATGAAAGTGCTTTTGAACGTGTTAATGCTACGGTTAATAGCTCCAAAGCCAATTTAAAAACAACGATGGCTCAATTAGAACAAGCTAAAGCTAATTTGGCTAATGCGGAAGCGTCGTTTGCAAGAAGTAAAAAATTATTTGATCAAAACGCTATTTCTCAGCAAGAGTTTGATGCATCTAAAGCAACCTTTGAAGCATCAAAGGCAAACGTAGAAGGTATTAAAGAAAGTATCAATGCTGCTGATTATAATGTAAAAAGTGTAGAGGCATCTTTAAAAGAAGCAAATACAAATTTAGATAAAACAAAAATTTATGCGCCTGTTGACGGAACCGTTTCTAAATTAAATGTCGAAAAAGGAGAACGAATTGTTGGGGTGCAAGGCTTACAAGGCACTGAGATATTGCGTTTAGCAAACTTAAATGAAATGGAAGTAAGCGTAGAAGTGAATGAAAATGATATTATTCGCATTCATAAAAATGATACAACACTCATTGAAGTAGATGCTTATATTAGTAAGAAATTTAAAGGCATCGTAACAGAAGTTGCTAATTCGGCTAATACAGTGGGCGTTTCTGTTGATCAGGTAACAAACTTTGTGGTAAAAATCAGAGTATTAAGAGAGTCGTATGCTTATTTAATTACTGAAGTTAATATGGCACCATTCAGGCCAGGCATGAGTGCTAGTGTGGAAATACAAACGAGCAGAGCTAAAGATATCATTACAATTCCTATTCCGGCTGTAACAACTCGTAATGCGGATACAACAAAAACAAAAGCGCTTAACCGTGATGAGGAGCCTGAAATGACAGTTGTAGACGAAAAACAAGAAAAATCAAATAAGAAAAAAGAAGATATTAAAGAGTGTGTATTTGTTAATAGAAATGGTGTTGCCAAAATGGTGTATGTTGTTACCGGAGTTCAGGATGATGATTACATTGAAATAAAAAGTGGTATCAAGGTGGGCGACGAAGTTATTTCTGCACCTTATGGTGCGGTTTCTAAATCATTAAAAGACGGAAGTAAAATAACGGTTGTGGATAAAGATAAATTGTTTTCAGAAAAAAAATAAATTAATTGGCATACATATTACACATAGAATCTACATCAACGGTTTGTTCAGTAGCCTTATCTCATAACGACCAATTACTGGCCATTAAAGAGTTAAATAATGGATATACACATGCCGAAAATTTACATCTGTTTATTCAAGATGTTCTTTTAAATGCAGGTATTAGTGTTAAACAACTTGATGCAATTTCTGTAAGCACAGGTCCCGGATCTTATACTGGCTTACGAATTGGCTATGCCTCCGCTAAAGGATTAGCTTATGCTTTAAATATTCCATTAATAACAGTTAGTACCTTGCGAGCCCTTACAGCATTAGCTATACAACAAATAGAAACTGATGCTTATTATTGCCCAATGTTGGATGCCAGACGTATGGAGGTATATAGTGCTCTTTATAATCAGGCGCTTGAAGAAATTATGCCAGTAAATGCATTAATACTTTCAGAAGAAAGCATCATGGTATTTAATAAAAACAAACCTATTTATTTTTTTGGCGAAGGTATGCCTAAAGCAAAAGAATTATTAAACACATTACCATCGGCATGCTATATAGAAAACATCGTTTCCAGTGCAAAAGCATTGATACCATTGGCTTACCAAAAGTTCATGCAGCAAGATTTTGATGATATTGCCTATGCGGAACCTATGTATTTGAAAGAATTTTATTTTGCTGTGTCTAAAAAATAATTAGTTAATTTGAAACATGAACACAAAAATTGCTTTCGTTATTAACCCAAATGCAGGTGTAAAAAAAAAGATAAACATTCAAGATTTTATCACTGACCATTTTCCAAAAGACATGACTTATGACTTTCTTATTTGGGAAGATAAACATGATTTTGAATCTATTAAACAACAGTTATTAAAAAACAATTACTCTATTGTAGTTGCTTGTGGTGGCGATGGAACAGTCAATCAAGTTGCGGCGGTAGTTGTTAGTACATCAATGGCCTTAGGTATTTTACCATTAGGTTCTGGTAATGGATTAGCAAGAAGTAATAAAATACCCATGGATTTGAAACAAGCTTTAGCTGTTATAGCAAAAGGTTCGGTTCGTAAAATGGATTCTGCTTTAATAAATGGTATTCCTTATTTTTGTACAGCAGGTATTGGTTTTGACGCGTTGATTGCTAATTGTTTTGCTACAAGTACCAAGCGAGGATTTGCAACCTACATTAATACAACTATCAAAGAATTTTTTAATTATAAGCCTAATCACTATACTATTACAGTAGATGGCGTAAAAACAAACGTTGATGCTTTTTTAATAACCGTTGCAAATGCAGGACAGTGGGGCAATGAGGTTTACATTGCGCCTGATGCAAAACTCGACGATGGTTTATTAAGAGTGAGTATTTTAAAACCATTTTCCATACTATCGATTCCAGCGATAGGCGTGAAATTATTTTTAAAGAAAATAGATACTGCTAAAAATTTCATGGCATTAGTAGGTAAAAAAATAGAAATAGAATTTAATAATGAATTGCCTGTTCACTTTGATGGCGAACCTATTTTAGTAAAAGATAAACTCAAAATTGAAGTTGTTCCTTTATCTTTAAATGTAGTTTGTTAATTAGAGTTTCCTCAGAAACTAAAAAATCTAGTAATATCAATGCTTTTAAGATGTTTTCTATAAATCATCTGCGAGGCAAATAGTTATAAAACGTTGGTAAATACGTTATATTACTCTGCATTAAAAT
>JAYVDU010000420.1:0-3462 GCA_043749245.1 Bacteroidota bacterium
TCAGTTAGAGATATTAGAGCCTTCAAAATCGAGGACTGGAGTAATTTTACAAGTAGAGTAAAAAGAAATGTGTAATACTGGCGTGAAAGTGTGATTTAACGTTTTCTCGCTAAAGAAAGGGCGTTTTGAAACCGTTTCAAACCGAAATGTTTGTTTAAAGATACAATGTTTGTGGACATTTGCAAAGCAAAATAATTTCTTTCCCGAAGGGACTGCTTTTGCAAATACTTATACTTCTGTTAGCCTTTTTTTTAGCGTGTGTTATAGGGCGTTGTTATTGTCAAGGGTTGCATAAAATTTTATTTACAAAGTCTATCCATTCATATTTTGGAATTTCTTTGTCAAGGTAATAGTCAGGCTGTAACCCTTTGCCGTCAATAGTAAAGTCGGGGATACGAAAACTTTTCGATAAGCAGTAACCTAATTCCAAGTCGTTGCAGGGGGATTTAACTGAAAACATATTAGAAATGTCAAGACTACCGAAGGTTGTTGCCCCAAACAGCTTTACTTTTTTACTTTGTTTGGCGGCTAAAATAAACTGCTCGGTAGTACTGCCACAACCACCGTTTATTATTATGCCAACTTTTTTCGGATAAGTGTACATTGTATCGACAGTTTCAATATCCACAATAGAACTATCAATGTTTACAAATTTGCCCAAGTTTTTATTTAGTTTATCAACCGCTTCCCTTGCCGATTTTTTGTCCTCAGGCGAGGCATCGGGATCATTTGCAAATTCTTCCATTCGTTTATTGTTTAACGGAGTAGACAATAGCTCCATGCCGACAACCCGTATTGGATTTGTATAAATAAAAGGAATAAGTTTTTCAAAGCTCCCGTCACTTCCGCCGCCATTATTTTGTAAATCAATAATAAGGTTTTCGGTTTTTGTAATGGTTTGCATATTAGCGACAATAACACTGTCAATTTGTTTTTTGGCAGAGCCGTCGAACGAAGGGATTCTTATAATAACAGTTTTGTCGGAAAGTTTTTCAAATAAAGGAACCTCTGTAGATTGGAATTTAAAAGACATATCAAGGTATTTGTCTGCGGGAAATATTGGCAAGATTCGCCTAAATAAAGAAGAGCCCGTACTAAGATAATTGTTGCCAAGTAATTTAGCACTCTTGATTTCGGATGCGGAATGATCCCTCATGTAATATGTTCCGCTTAGTTTATTGTTATCATCTTGGATTTTAAACTTCACTTGAGTTTTGGACCAATAAACTCCGTCGGCCTCAAGCACAAATCCAATATATTCATTATTAACTTTTCTTATACCAATTTTATAGGGTGGAGACGACCAAATACCCTCAAGGTCTGGAACTTTTAATTGGGAAATATATGAATTGAATTCTTTCTCATTATAAGCGTATTTTTTCCAGTCTTTAAATTGTTTTCGGATTTTGTCGTCGTCACCCTTTCCCTTGTCTTTAACTTCTTTCTTAGCGATGGATTGTAACCGTAGATGTCCTCTGCGAAAATAACGCAACCATTCTAGAAGAGTTTCGGCGCAAAGTTCTTTGTCTGTAATAGTTTTTACTTTTTCAGCATAAATGTCCGTATGCTTTTTATAATCGGCTTCGCCTTTCTTGTCTATTACATATTGAAAGCCTGCGTCATTTTTCTCGAAGGTTTCTTTTAGCCAAACGAAGTTGTCGGCACAACTACAATTTTGACCAAATATCAGCCTTGATAGAAAAATTGTCAAGATGATTAAAAGTTCTTTTTTCATATTTTTGTCTACTGTTTGTCGGTCGTCTTACAATGCCCTATAACGTTTTGGAGCTAAAAGAAGTGCGGGTTTTGAAACCGAAAACTTTCTAAACATACAAAAGTTTATTAGTTGCCGAAATACTGTACTCTTTTTTACCTACAATAAAAATAATAAATTTCTGCGAAGCAGGCAAGTTGTAGGCAAAAAACTTATACTAATGCTAGCATTTTTTTTAGGTACTGTTAGTTGCTGGTGCTTTCTTTCTTTAGTTTAAACGGGAATAGTATTTCTACCCCAATCTTTAGTCTTACGTAGCCATTGCCTTTATTGTAAATGTATTTAGATTTAAAATTGTTATTCTGAGTGTATTCAATATTGGTTATTAAACCAACTGATTTATTAAAGTAGTAATTAAAACCAACCCCAAGTCCATACAAATATTCATTTCCTTCATAATTATAGCCAATTAGCGGATTTCTTTGTCTGTAAACATAATTGTCATAACCAACTGTTAAATTAGCAAATGGCTTAAACTTAGTTTTTGTCTTAAAGTATTTTCTAACAAATGGGCTAACGCCAAATGTATAATTGTTGTAGTCTCTTGTGAAAGTAGCATTTATTGGCAATTTGAAACCTATTGCAATGTTATCAAATACAAATTTCCCATACGTGGGTTCAAGATTAAACCATAATGCCCAGTAATTTTCTGTACGAAAATTTCCTGCAATTGTTCCACCGATAAACTTTGTGTATTTTTCTGTCTGACAATTCGCAATGGTCGAAATGAAGTTTATTGTCAAAAAGAAGATTAGTTTTTTCATAGGTTATTTCTTAGCACTTGCAACTAACGTTTTCGCGGTTTGCTTCGGCCGACGTTTGAAACACTTTCTACCGAAAAACCACTAACGAAGATAACTGTTTATTGCCATTTGCAAAGAAAAAATAAAAAACTTTCTACCGCTTTTGCAAATGCTTGTACTTCTGAGAGGCTGAGGCAAACCGTGTGTTAGGTGACGTTTTTATTTGTCCCAATAATCATTGTAATATAAGTGTCTAGCAAACTCTTCAAATGTGTCACCAAGTAATATGAAGTCTTTGTCTTCACCAATGTATGGCATTGCACCATACTTAATTTTCTTTTCTCTTGTGTCTAAAACGTACATTTCGCCACCACCATCAGTTCCTATATGAATTGCCCAAGGAAAAAACTCTTTGCAATAGCCATTTGTGTTTTCTACGATTTCTTCAACTTTAGTAAGTCTAGTGTATGATTGTCCAAGCGTACCATTATAACCATTACTAATTGACAAGAAGTCTTTGTAGTCTTGAGGTAATTTTATGTCTAATAACTTTTCTACGTCAACGATAGTATTTAAGTCAGCAGGTGGATAAAAAATATTTTCCTCTACAAAGTCGTCTGCGGTTAATTTGTCATTGAAGTATTTTTGTATTATGTCTTTCATAAAATGGCACCTAACGTTTTGTAGCTTTGCCTAGTGCGGTTTAAAACTTTTTATACCGAAATATTACTGACAAAGCTGACTGCTTTTTGAACATTTGCAAAGAAAAATAAATGTCTTTCCCGAAGGGACAAATTTTGCAAATGCTTATACTTCCCCCCGCATTAGGCAAAGGTACTGTTGAACTAAACCTTCGGTAGCCAGCGTTACTTAACTCTTTGTTTACAAAAGTTCTTTTTTTTCGTTTAAGATACTCTAACCAATTAAAATTTGAATTATGAGTTT